>JASJDN010000120.1 GCA_030065205.1 Crocosphaera sp. | reverse complement strand
CAGCTTGAAATTATGTCTTGCAACCCCGAACGTCAGTTCATATGTTTTCCCACTAATCCCTAGCGGGGTTCCAAGCCATAATTTTTTATGGGACAAGAGATGTGCGGAATGTGGGTTTAAACGTAAATTAACAAAAAATAAGAAGAAATAGTTAATTTAAACGATTAATTTTTATCATGAAAATTAGTAGGGTAGATAATATTTATTTACCCTATTTTTTAAATAACTTTTTCCAAACCTTTCTAAAAAATAGTTGAGTCATTTTTATTTTAGTTAAATCATCAATATCACCTTTAATTTGGGATTTACAGTCAAAGAAGAAGTTGATTTCTTCTAAAATTGTTTCTAAGCGTTTAATAATATTGTCTCTCCTATATTCTGCTAAAATTTGAGGTGATAATGTTAACTGTTTAGATAAGTTAATTGCTTTTAAAATACGTTTAACGTCATATTCTGTTGAATAACCCGCAATTTTATAACAATTAAACCCTGGATCTAAATAATCAGAAAGTCCTCCGTTAATACTAGAAAATACTTGACAACCGCAAGCTAAAGCTTCCATTGGTTGTAGTCCAAATCCTTCACTGACTCTCTGTTGCGCCCAATATTCTGCGGAGTCATAAAGATAAACTTTGGAACGATTAAATAGTTTAGACAAATCATCAACAAAATAATTAATAACTGTCACATTACATTTATCTTGTAAAGCAGAAATTAGTTGTTGCAATAAATAGTCTGATGATTTTCTTTCTTGTACTAAAACATCAATATCCCTTTCTAAATTTAAGTTATCAAACTCATCTGAAATTTGATTTGGTAAATAATAAATTAAAGAATTAGGGGAGTTTTGTCCCCAATAACCCATCGTATTACGACTAACGGTTATAATAGGAACGCTGGAAGGCAATTTAAACCCATATCCTGCACTATGAGCATGATAAACAACATTATAAGGTTTCAACTTTTTCGCTAATTTAGGAACATCAAATCCCCAACTAATCACAAAAATAATCTGCCCTAAATTGTCTTTTTTAAGAACATCATCTAAAAATAAATGATCCTTTTCTTTTTGTCGATAAGTAACCACTTCACAAGGACAAACTTGTTTAGCTAACTCAAAGGTTTTTAACTCAGCAAAAAGACCTCCACAAGCAAACTTGTTTCCTGTTCCTGGTACTAAAAAATAAAGCTTTCTCATCATTAATTGTTCCTAGATTGCTAATTTTAACTATTTTGTATTGTGTAATAAATAACAAAAACTGTTTATGATTATATCATTGTAAAACCCATCAATTCTTTTACATTTTATAATCTTAAGACAGTAGGGTGGGCAAGTTCAAGACTTATCTAAACTAACTTCACCCTTGAAAACCTTGCCCACCTTACGAAATTCGTTGTTATTATTTCTTTAGGAACAGTCTCTTAAGGTATAATAACTAAGATATAAATAATAGCTAAAAACATAATCAAATATTATGACGATTTGGGTAAACGAACAAATTGATCCGTCTGGTATCATCTATTCTTGCATTGCTTGCTGTGATCAAAAGACAGCCGAAGATTGTCATGAAAACTGGTTAAATAACCTGACAGAAGCACAAAAACAAGAAGGATGGGTCGCCAGTTTAAGAACAGTAGACTCTTGGGATGAAGTGCCTGTTAATGCTCTTAAATTAAGTGTATAAAATTAGTTAAAATTCGTATATTTTCAAAATATGGCATTACAATCAAAGAAGAATATTTTTGTTAACGATGCCTTTAAAAATAAAGAAAATCATCAAATTTTTTAACTCACTACCATTCAATACCCACACTGACTCCCCCAAAAAGTATAACACCTTTGAAGGGGTTTTTAAGCCGACGTTGCTCACTATTTTAGGAGCAATTATGTACCTCAGAATAGGCTGGGTTGTGGGTAATGCTGGCTTATTGGGAGGATTAACAGTTATTCTACTATCTGTTAGTATTACCGTCGCCACAGGACTTTCTATTGCCTCTATTGCTACCAATACTCGTATGGGAGAAGGGGGTCCTTATGCCATGATTTCTAAATCATTAGGGTTAGAAATAGGGGGAAGTGTAGGGGTTCCTTTATTTGTTTCCCAAGCGTTAGCTGCTGCTATGTACATCTTTGGGTTTCGAGAAGGATGGTTATTTTTGTTTCCCAATCATCCCCCATTAGTCATTGATTTTACCGCTTTTATCATCATTTTTACTATTGCTTATATCAGCGCAGGTTTTGCTTTTAGAGTTCAATATTTAGTATTAATTTTAATTATCTTCTCATTAATCTCAATTTTTTCCAGTTCTATTACTTGGGATGGTAGTCAAACTTGGCAAGATTGGGGAGATTTTCCTAATATTAGTTTTTGGGGTGTTTTTGCCGTCTTTTTTCCTGCCACTACAGGAATTATGTCCGGAGTTAATATGTCAGGAGAGCTAGAAAATAGCCGTCAGAATATTCCTGTAGGAACCCTTTCAGCTATTGTCTTAAGTACCATTATTTATATCATTTTATGTTGGTGGGTAGCTCGTGCAGCCCCACCCCAAGAACTCATTAATAACTATACAATTTTAATCGAAAAATCCCGTTGGCAACCCTTAGTTTTAATGGGGTTATTAGCAGCTACCTTTAGTGCTTCTTTGTCCTCTTTAGTAGGCGCACCTCGTATCCTAATGGCCTTAGCCAAAGATGGGGTTATTCCTTGTGGAAACTGGTTAGCTAAACTCTCTAAAAATGGAGAACCTCGTCGTGCTTTGTTGGTCAGTGCCATCATTGTTTTATTCGCATTATTTTTACGGGACTTAAATGCGATCGCTCCTTTAATCACCCTATTTTTCCTGCTAACTTATGTCACCATTAACCTAGTGGTTTTGGTAGAATCTAGCTTAGGATTGATGAACTTTCGACCCACCTTTAAAGTTTCAATTATCGTTCCGTTATACGGAATTATTGGCTGTATTTTAGCCATGTTAGTGATTCGTCCTTTCCTAAGTTTAGTCGCCATTGCCATTGTTTTTACCATTTATTTACGTCTGGTTAGTTTACCCAAAGAAAAGCGACCAGCTGACGTGAGAAGCGGTATTTTTACAGCCATTGCTCAATGGTCAGCCATGAAAGTAATCCAATTAGATTTAACCAATGTTAGAGCCTGGAAACCTACTTTCTTAGTCCCCATTGAAGACGGTTCCCAATTACTCGGAGAATTTCGTCTTTTGTTAGATTTATCTCAGCCCGAAGGCTTTTTACAACTATTAGGAATTGCTGCCAAAAATAAAGGACAAAATTTATCACTACAGCTTCAAGAATTAGCTAGTTCTTTTCGTCAGCATCAACTATTAACGACTATTTCGGTGATGAAAGTTGATCAAGAAAGTCAAGGCATTATTACCGCTTTACAAGCATTACAAAGTGCCTTTTTTCGTCCGAATATTCTCTTTTTACGCTTTCCCCATGAAGCCAGTGAATGGGATCAACTATTGCCCGTTTTTGAGGAAGCAAAACAGTTAGAAGTCGGCGTAATGCTATTAGGATTACATCCCAGTGCCGGGTTAGGAAGAATGGAAGTGATCAATTTGTGGATTCGTCCCCAACTGGAAGATTTACCTATTATTGAACGATTAGAAAAAGGAAATACAGATTTAGCTATTCTCATGGCCTTACGGTTATCTAAAGCCTGGAAAGCTCAACTAAATATTATCTCAGTAATTGCTCAAGAAGAAGATAGAAAAGAAGCCGAACAATATGTTAATAGTTTGCGGGATTTATGTCGCGTTCCAGTGACAGCCAACAGCCTAATTATTGTCGGAGAATTTCCCAATTGCATCCACCAAACCCCCCAAGGAGATATGGATTTTATTGGCTTACAATCCATTCCTGACTTTAATTTTGTTCATCAAATGATCAACATGACCGGTTCTTCTTGTCTATTTATTAGTGACTCAGGCAGCGAGAGTGCCTTGGCATAGTTATGTTTTTTTGCTATCGATGACTAATTGATCCAACCCTTGCTGCATTTTAGTGACCACTAACTCATAACAAGTATCTACGTATGCGCGATCGCTGGCTGCTTTCCTTCCATAACGTTCAAAGACAATAGGAGGACAAACACGGGTATGTATCGGCATGGGAAGAGGAAAATTAGGCGCAGGACCAATGCCAATACCCCAAGGTAAGCCAAGATAGATGGGAAAAACCTCCGGGTCCGTATCATCAACCCAAGGTAAACCCCACTCGTGTAACATTTTCACCTGTTCGTAACAGTCCCCAATCACAAATAGGGTTTCGTGAGATCCCACAGAAATTAGAGGAATAATGGTGACGTGTTCCCGTAAAGCCAGTTTAATAAAGCCTTTACGCCCCGCTAACTCGATTTTGTGGCGATCTTTATAGGGACGAAACACATCTTGTGCGCCTCCTGGATAAACTAACACACTCGCCCCCCGCTTCAAGGCCGCAATTCCCATTTTGGGATGGGCCTGCACCGCCCCTGTTTTTTCCGCTAACCTAGCGATAGATGAATTAATTTTCCAAGCTGACGGGTGCATTAACCCATAAGATAAACGTTGGGTCCCAAAGCGACGAAACCAATCGTACATCATCATCGAAGTATCTGGGGAAGCCAAACCGCCATTATGAGACCCCACCAATAAAACTGGCCCTTGAGGGGGAATGTGATGCCAACCATCGGTTTTGACCCGAAAATAGTGATCATAAAACCATTTCCAGTAAGGCATCATCTGTTCGATAAATTGGGGATCTCGTTCATCTAAGGACCAACCGAGTCCTTGCTTAGCGGTTGTAAGGGATTTCATTGTGTTAATTATGATAGACTTTGTAAACTTATGTTACTGCAACAGCCAAGGATTTTCTAGCTTGATTACAGCAATGGTCAAAGGTTCGCAAAACTTTTAAACTAAAATAAGTGAATTATCTCAACTCCCCCTTATGGATTATCTGATAGCTGTCGTGAGCGATCGCATTCGAGCAGAAGAAGCTTATACTGCCTTAGAAAAGGGTGGTATTCCCACTAATCAAATCACTATTTTAGGGAAAGGCTACAAAAGTGCCGATGAATTTGGCTTTATCGATCCGGCACAACAGGCAAAAAAACGTGCTTTGCTGATGGCTGTTTGGCTGGTTCCCTTTGGTTTTGCGGGTGGTTATCTATTTGATTTAATTACAGGGGTTAATAGTTTTGATTGGGCTGGCGAACCCTTTAATCATATCTTAGGAGGCTTAGCTGGTGCCATTGGTGGGGCGATGGGTAGTGTTTTTGTTGGGGGTGGTGTGGGTTTGTCGGTGGGGAGTGGGGACGCTTTACCCTATCGCAATCGTCTTGATGCGGGCAAATATCTTGTTATCGTACAAGGAGCAACTAACTTAAAAAACAAAGCAACCGCTATCCTTCGTCCCTTGAATCCTGAAAATTTACAAGGTTACACTGACTCTAATCCCTATTAAACCCAATAGATGAAAGCATTTCTTCACATAGGAACAGCAAAAACCGGTACGACTACTTTACAGAACTTTTTAGCTAAAAATCGTCAGAATTTGCTAAGTCATGGTTATTTATATCCTAATTCTCCAGGAAAAACTAATCATTTGAAGTTGCCGGTCTTTGCTTCAAACTCGACAAAATTTTTAGATATTCATCAATTTTTGCAGTTAGATACACCCGAAAAAGTTAATCAATTTAAAAAAAAATTCCCCAATAAACTGAAACAAGAAATTATTTCATCGAATTGTCAAAATGTTGTTTTTTCTAGTGAACATTGTTCATCCAGGTTAATCGATGAACAAGAAATTGAGCAATTAAAGAAATTATTAGCTGATTTTTTTGATGAAATTGAAGTTATCATTTATTTACGTCGTCAAGATAAATTTTTAGCCAGCAGTTATTCCACTGCTATTCGAGCAGGAAATACATCCCCCTTTAAAATTCCTTCAACAGCAATCATTAAAAACCGTTACAATTACTATAATATACTCCATAAGTTTGCTAAGGTTTTTGGCAACAATAAGATAACAGTAAGAATCTTTGAATCCAGTCAAATGGTCAATGGTGATCTTATTCAAGATTTTATGAATACTATCGGTCTTGAAACCGATAAGTCTTATCAGTTTGTTAACAACCTTAATGCTTCTTTGGATATCTATTCTTTAGAATATGTTAGAATTTTAAATAAGAACTTAAGAAAAATTATTAAACATAATCCAGAAAAACATATCAATAAAATTATCAAAAGATTAGAAACTTATTCCCATCAATATCAAAATAAAGAAAATTTATTATTATCAGAAAAAATGGCTAGGGAATTTATGTCAATGTTTGAAGAATCTAACCAACAAGTCGCTAAAATTTATCTTGATCGCCAAGATGGAAAGTTATTTAATCAAAGTTTTACAGGATTACGTCAACAAGAAATTTCTCCTATAACTCGGACGATTAAACTCTTGGAAATTACCGCTTTTCTACTTAAGGATAAATTCATTCATCATTGATCAACCTTTAAACTTTTTAAACGTCTATGTTACCTAGAGAAACACTGCTCAAAGGAATCGAAAACCGCGAAGAAATGTCGCGAATTATTGATCAAGGGGAAATGGCCATAAAAACTTGGGAGGTGGTGGTTAGTGATTTTTTCCCCCCTCCTGTCATTGCTGAAGTGGAAAGTGCCTTTAATCAATTAACAGAAGTGGAAATTGCGGTTTGGGGAGGATATCCTCAAGCAGAAAGACAAAGAATAGCTATAGCCCGCCCTGAAATCCCTCTAGAACAGTCTCAGATTCCCCTTGCTGCCTTGGATATGGCTGGAAACTTTCTTTTTGACCCAGCGAGTCATCGAGACTTCTTAGGGTCAATTTTAGGCACAGGAATTGTTCGGGAAAAAATTGGAGATATTATTGTCTTAGGAGAACGGGGTGGCCAGGTGATCGTGGTACCTGAGTTGGTGGAATTTCTAGAAACTAGCTTAACTCAGGTGCGTTCGGTTCCTGTGAAAACTCAAAGAATTGATCTCAGTGAGTTGAAAATACGACCGCCTAAAACCAAAGAAATGACCACGGTTGAAGCATCCATGCGCTTAGATGCGATCGCTTCTGCCGGGTTTGGAATGTCCCGTAGTAAAATGGCTGATACCATTAATCAAGGAAATGTGAGGGTTAATTGGAAGGAAATTACTCAAGCCAGTTACAATGTTAATTCTGGCGATTTAATTACGGTACGAGGAAAAGGTCGCTTAGAAGTCGGGGAAGTAGCCGTTACTAAGAAACAGAGGTATCGTATCCAATTAACCCGATTTCAGTAACTTTCTATACCTTTACGACATTAGTGCTTTTATTTTGCTTTTTTTGACTTGTTTACACAGTTTTAGCTGAGTTTTTTGTTGATCCCAATGAACTTGATCAAAAATCTCATGCAACAAACAAAACCCCCTACCGTTTTCTGATTCGTCGGGGGGTAATACTTCTAGAGAATGCTCAGGACAACTACATTGAGAGGAAAACCCTTGTCCCTGATCCGATATAATCCAAGAATAACCGTCTGGAGTAATAGAAAATTGAACAACAATGGACTTGGTTGGATCGAGTTTATTGCCGTGTTTGGCGGCGTTTACCAGTGCTTCTTGGAGACCGAGTCTTATTTCAGGTTGTAATTCATGGGGAATTTTAGCTAATAATAAGTCAAGGATAGGACATAAATAGAGCGTTGATGCGAAGCTCATTGTACAACCATATCGCTTGGTTGGCGGTAGGGAAATAGCAAGCACGTGCTGTCACCTCTAAGTTGAATTTTGTACAGATATTGTCTGGTTTTAGTTTTAAGTAGCTGTTGTCTATGGATTTAAACGACAACGGCGTTAAATTTAGAAAATTTAGTTTCAGCTATAGCATGGCTTCAGGTAGTATCATTTGAAGGTTGAAGAAATGGGTTAAATGAAAATTTTTAAACAGATAAATAGGATGACTAATTTAATAACTAATATTAGTATAGCATATTAGTCAATATTATGTCTAACCAAAGCCATTGATTCTACGTGGGCTGTTTGGGGAAAGAAATCAATCGGTTGTATCCACTGGACTTTATAAAGGTCTTGTTGACATAGTTTTTCTAAGTCACGAGCTAAGGTAGAAGGCTGACAACTAATATAAAGAATTAAAGGAGGGTGGATTGTTTTTAAGGTATCAATCACCTTGCGATCGCAACCTTTGCGCGGAGGATCAAGTACAATGATATCGGGGGAAAGATGAAGCAATGGTAAAATATTTTCCACCGTCCCTTGATAAAATTTTGCATTATTAATCCCGTTAATTTTGGCATTAGTTTCAGCCTGTTCAATGGAATGATTGTTACTTTCTATGCCCACAGCTTGAGCCACTTTTTGAGCTAAGGGTAGGGTGAAAGTTCCCACACCACAATAGGCATCAATTAAGGTTTCTTCTCCTGTCAAACGGAGTTTATCTAGCAGGAAATTTAATAATACTTCGGCTCCTTCGGTGTTAATTTGAAAGAACGTATCAGAACTTAATTGAAAATTGAGTTGGCCGAAGGTTTCTGTTAGATAAGGACGACCGATATGATTGAAAGTTTCTTGACCAAAAATCTTGTTACCTGGATCGGGATTATGATTAATGGAAACTCCCACTAGATTAGGATATCGTTGCAACCAAGCTTCGGCTTGTTGTTGAAAATTGGGGAGGTTTTTGCTGGTACTGACCAAAGTTAACAAAATTTCCCCTGTATGTTTGCCAATGCGTAAGCCTAAATGTCTTAATTTTCCTTGGCCTGTGTTTTCGTTATAAATGCTCCAACCTTGGGTTTGTATATCTTGTTTGACCTCGGCTAAAATCGGATTCAGACGAGGATCTTGAATGGGACATTGATTGAGATTAATGATTTGATGGGTATGGCGTTGATAATACCCTGCTTGTACCGTTCCTGTGGTTGAACGTCTCAAAGGGTAAGTGGCTTTGTTACGATAGCCCAACATTTCTGGGGATGATAAAATCGGTAGCACAGGAGGATGCTCAAAACCACCGATCCGTTTTAAGGCTTGAATGACCTGGTTTTCCTTAGCAGCCAGTTGATAGCCAGGAGCGATATGTTGCCACTGACAGCCTCCGCATTTATCGGCTACGATGCAACTGGGCCGAATACGATGGGGAGAAGGGGAAATAATGTCTTGTAATTTTCCGTGAGCGTATTGTTTTTTGACATGGGTTAAACGGGCCACAATGCGATCGCCTGTCACCGTATCAGGGATAAAAACAGTTCTCCCGTCCAACTTACCCACTCCGTCCCCACTATGAGCGAGATCGATAATATCTAATTCAACCAGATTTCCTTGTTGATAGGATTGATTCATCATAAATATTCTCCCCACACCCCCCACCCTTCCCACACGCTTTATTTTTTTGTATTGTTGAAAACTTTCACTAATCTAGGGGAATCTCTCGCCAGTCAGCACAAAAGTTATCCCAACAGAGGATTCCTTCTTTCTCAGGAAACCAATCTGTTATTTTTACAGGAGTCCATTGTTGAGTCAGATCGCTCCAAAGTTCAATTCCTGCCCCTAAATTGCGATAATGATAGACTTCTCCACTGAGGGTGACAATTTCCCAGTCTAGTCCGTTTTCTGGATGTTCGTACTGTAACGTAACCGTACAAGCTTGAGGGTTAACCAATTGATTAACTTGACGTTGATAACAAGTGGTTTGGTAGATATGTTCTGGGGTTAACATTTTAATTGATCACTCCATCACTATTCTAACTTAAAGAACGAATCGCTTCTAATAACCCTCTGGCCTTATTCATGGTTTCCTCATATTCTTTTTCTGGCTCAGAATCAGCCACTAAACCAGCACCCGCTTGAACACAGACAAGATGTTGACCATTGTCAAGGGGACGAACCACCATGGTGCGAATGGCGATCGCTGTATTTAACTGGCCTTCAAAATCATAATAGCCGTACACACCAGAATAGGGGCCTCGGCGTTCGGGTTCTAATTCGTTAATAATTTCCATCGCCCGAATTTTGGGCGCACCGCTCACGGTTCCGGCGGGAAAACAAGCTTTAAATAGGTCCCACGGGGTCTTATTGGGGGCTAATTTCCCAATCACATTACTGACAATGTGCATGACATGGGAATAGCGTTCAATGACCATTAACTCATTGATCGTCACAGTTCCTTGAGAACAAGCTCGGCCTAGATCGTTGCGTCCTAAGTCCACTAACATCACGTGTTCAGCGATTTCTTTGGGATCTTGTAATAAGTCTTGAGCTAACGCTTGATCTTCCGTTGGGGTTTTCCCCCGTTTTCTGGTTCCTGCAATGGGTCGTAAAGTAGCCGTTAAGGAGTCGTCTTCTGTTCGTTCTGCTTTCACCATCACTTCTGGACTTGAGCCAATAATTTGCCAGTCCCCAAAGTTGTAGTAAGCCATGTAGGGGGAAGGATTAATCAACCGTAGAGAACGATAAAGGTTAAAAGGATCATCGTCATAATGAGCTTGTAGGCGTTGAGAGATGACCACTTGAAAAATATCCCCTGCACGGATATATTCTTTGGCCTGACGTACGTTTTCGCAGAACTGAGCGCGTTCTGTGTTGCTGGTGTACTTTAGGGGTCGTGTTTCTTCTGAGTAGGTATTAAATTCTAAGGTTTTTCCTTGGATGGGTAAGGGAAGTTGCAGCTTTAAGACCAATTTTGTAACGCGATCGCAAGCTTGTTGATAGGCTTGTTCTAAACTAAGGTGGTCGTCTCGGAGATCAGCATAGGCGATCGCCCAGATTGTCCGTTTGATCTGGTCAAAAACGATCAGATGATCCACTTGCATCCAGATTCCATCTGGGAGATCCTCATCAGTGATGGGATAAATGGGAACCCTTGGCTCGATCCAATTAATTAATTCATAGCCCCAAAACCCGAATAAACCGCCGATACCGGAGGGAAGTTCGGGTAAGGTCACCGGTTCAATCGATCCTAAACAGTCCGTCAAAATCTCAAAAGGGTTGCCTTCAAAGGTTTTGACTTTCCCATTCCGATAGGTTTGGGTGGTGATGTTTCCCCGAGTGGATAAAACCCAAACCGGATCGCAGCCTAAAAAGCTATAACGGCCTAAATTTTCCCCTCCTTCTACTGATTCCAGTAAGAAACTGTAGGGACGATCACCACACACTTTGTACCAGGAGGAAACAGGGGTTTCGAGATCCGCCACCCATTCTTGATAAACTGGAACAAAATTACCCTGTTGCGCTAGTTTGGAGAACTGTTCAAAGTCGGGAAACATCATAACGAAGTCAGAAGTTAGAAGTTAGAAGTCAGAAGTTGTTTTTATAACAAGGGTTTATGCCTTGTTATAAAAACTTTTCGCTTTGAAAAGCTAAGTTTTTGACCCTATTATCATAAGTTTAGCTAAAAATGAGCCGTGGCCAGTGACTAATGATCACATTATCAATGATTATCAGCTTATTGTACCGATAATTGGCCATTGATGTCGGATCATTAGTGTCTGGCCACTGTTAGATAACGGTTAGGGTTAGGGAATCGTCATCAGGGTTAAAAAATAATGCCTTTATTGACCCTAACCCCCAATTCCTAGACGATTAAATGTCGTAGGGAGCGTTACCAGAAAATTTAATGGTAACTGGTTCGGGGTTATCCCCAATTTTTCTGTCAATTTTGCCGTTGTAGTCACGACCTTCGTTAACTTTTTCAGGAAAGACACCATCCGCAGGGTGAAGATATTGAATTTCTCCACTGGGATAGATGCGGTAGATTTTGTAATCTTGAATTTTGGGCTTGAACTTAGTCCGTAACTGGGTTCCCAGAGCCAGACATTGTTCTTTGCGGGCTAAATAGAGGAGATTTTCTCCTTCATTCATAATGGCAGCCCCACCTGTAGGCATTTCAAAGACTTGCTCTGTTTTGCTGGTCCAGGTGATGGCGTATTTTTCTTCGCGTTCAGCTTTCGAGAGTAAACCGCCGGTGCTACCACCGAATGTGGGAAGCTTTCCTTTAAGCTCTTCTGCCATGATGTTTTTATTTCCCTCAAAAAAAGGTGTTTTAGGGAATGGTATCATTCAGTTCTACTTTGTTACCTAGATTAGTAAAGAACTGTAACAATTCCCCGATGGGGGATAGGGGGATGGGGTGACGGGGGGAATATATATCAATGATTTCTCCCAGTCTCCCCCTGCTCCCCCTGCTCCCCACACTCCCCACACTCCCCACACTCCCCCTGCCTCCTGCCGCCTAACCATAGTTATTGCCCCAATAACCGTCTTGTCTCATTGGCCGCCTTATTCATGGCTTGTTCTGGAGTCATTTGATCGGTGATGGCTGCGCTGAGATAACGTTGTAAAATATCGGAGGCTTGGGCATACTGAGCAATGGGGGGGCGTAGGGCTGCGCTTTCTACCACTGCCAATAATTCAGAATAATGGGGATATTTTGCCAAAATCTCAGGATCATTAAATAGGGCGCGACGACTGGGAACATACCCGGTGGCTAGGATAAATCGTCGTTGGATGTCTTCGCTACTGAAAAATTGAGCCACTTCCCACGCTGCATCTGGGTGTTGACTACTGGTGGTAATACCTAAGCCCCAACCCCCTAAACAAGCCCCGCTAGATTGGTCAGGGGCGTGTACCATAGGTTTAATGGCAAATTTCCCCTTAACAGGGGAATCTTCGGCGGATAAGAGTGCAAAGGCATAGGGCCAGTTACGCATGAACACAGCGTCCCCATTTTGAAAGAGACGACGGGCTTCTTCTTCAGCATAAGTGGTAATTCCTGGGGGTGACACTTGTTTTTCTAAGGTACTCTGCAAAAATTTCACCGCTTCTATGGCTTGGGGACTATCTAAACCGACTTCCAAAGTGTCTGGGTTGACCCAAAACGCCCCGTAACCGGCTAAAACTTCGACAAACATGGCCGGTAGCCCTTCATACTGTTTCCCTTGCCACAAATAACCCCATTCTACTGAGTCTTGCTGTTGTAAGGTTTGGGAAATATCTAACAATTCTTGAAAAGTGTTAGGGGGGTCATACCCTCCCTTGTCTAATAAATCAGTCCGATAATAAAGCATTCCTCCATCCGATCGCACCGGCATTCGATATAATTCTCCTTGATAGCGTCCTCCATTAATGTCCCCGTCTAAAAAAGCAGATAACTCGGTGTCTGAGATGCGTTCAGATAAACTTCTTAACCACCCTGCTGCTGCAAATTTAGGAACCCAAACAATATCCATGAAAACGAGATCATAGGGGGAATTTCCTAATAAAAATGAGGAAGTGTATAAGTCTTCGACTTGGTTAGTTGCGTTGGGACCTTCAATAATTTCTAATTCAATATCGGGGTGTTTTTCGTTAAATTCTTGTACAAAGGGTTCCCATTGAGCAGCTTCTAGAGCCTGCATTAATAGGGTCACTTTCACAGGGGAAGCATTCAACCCAGGAACAATTGTCATTAAAACTAACCATAAACAGACAGCGATAGGGATGGCAAAACGAATGACCGCAGAAAGTCTCTTAAAATAGGGATTTATGGGTTGCTGAGTTCTCATATTTTAGACTATACTGATTCACCTTCACAGATACGGATTAAAGAAGGATAGGGTAAGGATCTCAACGCCTTAACCCTCTATCTCTAAGCGGTTTCAATGACTTCTACTTCATTGTCACGAAAATGCGCTCGAAATCGTTTCTCGAACTTGACTAATATGGGTAGGTTAGCACTGACCGGCCGGCCTTGCCAGTTGGTAACGATATCGATTATCTCCCCTTCCATCCCTTTGAGGTCAAATGGTTCTTTTTTATGCTTAGGATGATGATAAACAATAACAGATTCTATAACACGAATGCGATCGCCAATTTTCATATTCATTAAGTCTCTATGATCCTCCTATTTAGGCTATTATGGAGATAATTTACAACTTTACCATTTTTACTGGAATAGAAATAGGCTTCAAAAAACCACTTCATAAGTTAAATAATATAAAGAAAACTTGAATTTTTGTCAATTTAATTATTATGATGGAGGCTTATACTTAAATCTTAAGAGAATGATCTTTTCTATCTTAAGAAAGCAATTATCTTATAGACAAGTTGCGGTTACTGTTAGCCGATTAATTATTATTGAGTTATTATTATTAGCTTTTGGTATATTAGCGGTTCGCCAAACTTATTATACTTATCATGATCATTCTGTTTCCTCATCACAACGGTTTGATTCTAACTTGTTATTTCCTACAGTTCCTTTAGCTCTATCTTATGCTATTACTAATAATAATAAAGAGCAAATAGCCCAAATTTTAACACCTAATTATCAAGGGTTAAAGGGATTAATCATTACGGATTTAGAAAGCAAAACAATCACTTATTATTCTCATCAAAATTCAAAAAATAGAAGGGATTGGCTCAAAGATATATCCATTGAAACCCTCAATAAGTCTCCTCATCATTTACTTTTAGATCCTTCGTCATCAATAGCCAAAAGCTATTATTCTGACCAGAAAATAGAATGGGATTATGCTCAAAACTTAATTGACAAAAAATTGTTCCTTGCTCGAGTTTATTATATTAAGGATAGTTCAGACAATTTCTCACAAGAATTATTACGATGGCTTCAAAATCCTTTGGAAAAAAATACTCGGTTTCCTATCTATAATTTAACCATATTATTATTTATAATTGGTGGCTTATTTGTCTGGAGTTTTAGTGAATCTTTCTTAACTTACCGACTTTTAACCCTAAAAGAAAAAGAACAATTATTCCAAAGATTAACCTTAGAGAAAGAATTAGTCAAACAAGAAATAGAAAAAAGAAAAATTGCTGATCAAAATCAAGAAATATTAAAAAATCAGCAAATTCAATTACAAAAAGAAATTACCATTCTTCAAAATAATCTCAAAGATAAACTTTCTCAAAATTCACGTCTAATTGAAGAAAGAGAAAAAGAACGAAAAAAATTAGAAGCATTAGAAAATAATCAAAGTCAAAAAATACAAAATCTCCAAACAATAATTAAAGAGTATGAACAAGAAATATTAATTTTAGAAGTATGGCAAGAAAAGTCTCAAGAGTTAGAAGAAATTAAAGCAGAAAAAAATAGTTTGTTACTACAATTAGAAGAGCAACAAAACTTAGAAAAAGAAAATAAAAAACAAATTCAATCTCTTAGAAAGAAAATTGAAATTTTAACAACTCAAAATCAAGAAAACGAAGAAAAAATAAACGATTTACAAGAATTACAATTGTCTAATAAACAATCTATTCAGCAACGGGAAGAAAGCATACAAAAAGAATTTGAAAGACAGATCAATTTAATCAAACTGGAATCACAATATGCTTTTGAAGAAGCACAAAAAATAGAACAGGAAAAAGAAACATTAATGCTACAAAATAAAGCTCTTCGAGAAAATTTAAACTCAGAAATCGAAAAAAATAAATATTTAGAATTTGTTTTAGAAACCTATAAAGAGGGAAATGAAACGATCATTAATGAATCAGAAACTAATGATAGTAATTATCCCTCAATTCCTACATCCTATTTAACTAATATTTCGAGTAGAAAAGCTATTAAAGTCCTTCAGAAATTAGGATTTCAGAAAGATAGACATAATGGGGATCATTATATTCTTAAAAAAACGGAAACAAATACTATTACTGTTCCTATTCCTCATCCTAGACAAGAACTCAATCCTCTCACGCTCAAAAATATTTTAATACAAACTCATACCTCCCTAGACAATTTTTTAAATAATCTTTAAGATTTTCATGAAGACAGTGGGGTGGGCAACGTTTTTTATTTTAGGGGTGGTCTAGATAAATCTCTGATTTGCCCACCCTACAAAACTGGGTTTTAATGTTCGTTTAACAAACACTCTTTTATAATAAAGATTATTAACGACCTAAAGTTAACTCTTCTTTTTTACCGAGAATACCTTGGGGTCGCCACACCATTAAAATCATCAAAATTAAGCCAATAATCATAATTCTAAAATACCCTGCTTGACTAGGACTTAAAATTCCCAATTGAGGTAAGATAAAGCGAGTTAAAGAATCATAAGCCCAAAAAATAATCGCCCCTAACACCGTTCCCGCATTACTTCCTGACCCCCCTAAAACAACAATAATCCAAGTATTAAACGTAATTAAAGGCTCAAATTTATCAGGGTAAATGGTGGTTAATTGCCAAGCAAAGAACGCTCCTGCAATACCAGCGATCGCACCGCCTAACATAAAAGATTGTAACTTATATAAAAGAATATTTTTACCCAATGCTCTAGGAACTTCTTCATCCTCCCGAATGGCTTTTAAAATACGTCCCCAAGGGGAATGAACCAAAAACTCCAAACTAGCATAAATAATCGCTAAAACCGATAAAACTAACACCATTAACCCTGCTTTGTAGGTATAAAAGGAAAGGGCAGTTGTTCCTGTTACATAAACTAATAAAATTAAAGCGGTAGCAATAATTCCCCAAATAATTAAACTCAATGGTTTTCTGGGTTGATAACTTTTGCCTTGTATTTCTTTATTCTGTCTCCACTGAGAAGCCAAACTTTTATACAATGTCCATTCTGCATAAATGGCCAATAGAGTTAAAATAGAAATTAATAATAATTTAATGGGTAAATTGACTTCAATATTCAATGGTAAAGGATATTGTCTTAATCCTAAAGCCCCTTTGGTTAACCATTCTTCATTTAAAGCAAATAAACGGACTAATTCTGACACACCAATGGTAACAATAGCCAAATAATCTTCCCGAAGACGTAGGGTAGATAGTCCAATTAATAACCCTAAAATCGCTGCTAAAATCGCCCCGGCCAACACAGCTAAGACAAAGGGAACCCCTGTTAAGGTCAATAATACGCTAGTATAAGCCCCCAAGGTCATAAACCCTACCACACCGAAGTTAATCAGTCCGGTAAACCCCCATTGTAAGTTTAATCCGAGGGCAAAAATACCATATACTCCTGCTGAGGTGGTGATATAGATGATGTAACCGCTAATGCCAATGAGTTGAACTAATAAGGCGTTATCCATGAAAAAGAAAACATAAGATGAAAGGCAATGAGATTATACAGTAAATAAGAAAGATTGCCTAGTTGCTTGAGTTCAGAGGATTATTGTTCGATTGATTGTAACTGGAGTTTAGACTATCATCTTTTTGTAATCTCAATTTTTATTTGATAATATGTGGTTGCTTATTGTTTTAATATCTTATTATTTAAAACTATTGCTTTTATGGATTACCAATAATAATTTAGCTCAACCCTTTGCTACATTATTAGTAGGTTTTGGTGTTACCTTGGGTATTAACTATCAACAAATACAAATTAGTCAAAAAAATAGAGAACAAGATGGCTCTCCTGTAGTTATGGTGATCAGAAAAATTTATACCTCGTAGGGTGGGTTAGGCGCAGGGTTGATTTTTATGAAAACACAATAACTTATGGTCTGCAACCTAACCCACCATTTTAGGTA
>JASJDN010000119.1 GCA_030065205.1 Crocosphaera sp. | reverse complement strand
AACCGTGAGGTTGAGGTTCAAAATACTTTAATTGAGAGTCATCAAAGGGTTTTAGATGAGCTTAAGGAATCTAATTGGGAAAAGTTAAATGCTAAGCAATCTGAGCTTACTTTATCTCAACAGGAAGTCCAGCGTTTACAGTCTGATAATGAGCGTTTGAATCATACTCTTGATAGTATTAATGTTCGTTACTATTCTTTGGTTGATAAGCTTGGCTCTGTTCTTGATGATCCTCCATCTGATCTCCCAAACTCATAGTCATTATGAGTTTGGGTTAAAAGTTTACTGGGGATTCTCCACAGTTGAACCATTATGATTGTTTCAACGAAAAAAATAACTAAATTCTACATTTTTAATTTTACATTCATTAGTCAAACCAGCCAATATCTTCATTAGTCAATGGTTTGCTGGCTGAAGCAGGAGCAGCAAAAGGTTCTAACTCTTTGGCTTGTCGGGTTAGAGCGGTTTCTTTTACTACCAATTCTTGTGACGAAGCCGTTTTGGCAAGGGGTTGGGGCTTGTCTTGTAGTTTAGCCTGTAAAGAAGAAATTAGTTCATTTTTTTCGGCTAATTCAATTGCTAATTCTTCTTTTTGTTGTAATTGAGTATAAAGTTTTTCTACTAATTGTTTTTGCTCGTTCAATTGAGATTGATAGTCTTCTGCTTCCTTGAGTTCGTTTTGCAGACGACTATTTAATTCCCTTTCTTCTTTGATTTCGCTTGCTAAGGTTTTAACCTGAGTTTGTAACATATCGACTTGTTGTTTTTCTTGTTCTAAAGCTTGGTTTAACTCGGTGATGAGTTCATCTAATTGTGCTTTAGTCATGCGCGTACGATTACTAGGAACCGTAGGTGTTTTATCTGTTTCAGAAACGGTTTCTGACTTGTTTTTTACTTCTTCTTGTATTAAATCTGATAACTTTTTTGTTGTCATAATTGATTCCAATCCCGTTGTAGTTCTTCTACGACTCGACGATAATCAGCTTGGGCTTCTTTGGCATTTTTGCCGCGCCATTCAGTGATGGGAACCCCGTCTAAAACCGCTCGCTCGTGAGCTTTGTATTGACGAACAAAGGCATGACAAGCGGGAATTCCTAATTCCAATAAAGTGTTTTGAGCCTCTAGGGTTTCTTTCAAACTGCGAGAGTCTACTTTTGTTAATAATACCCGATGAGCGACCTTTAAGGGCATCACTGCCGTTTTAACCGTTTCGATGAGGGCAGTTAAATCCATGGCCGCTGGCGGTGTGGGTAAAATAATATAGTCTGCACAGGTGATAACGGATTTTAGAGCTTCTGAGCGTAAGGCTGGAGGAGTATCCACAACAATTAAATCATATTCTTCAACTTTACGCAGTTTTTGCAAGATTATGGGATTATTTTCTTCTGTTAAATCAAAATCCATTCCCTCTTTGCTTCGTTGGGTCCACCAACTGGCCGAACCTTGGGGATCAGCATCCACCAGTAAAACGTCTTGCTTTTCCGCCAAAATAGCGGCCACATTGACGGCTGTGGTCGTCTTACCTACACCCCCTTTTCCATTAATGATGGCAATAATGGTGGTTTTAGATAAGTTAGACTCTGATGCAGAATTTTCCTGACTCATTTTGCCCTATATCTACCCATTTAATTATTATCTCATCCTCTGGGTTAAAACTTTTCTCAAAAAATGATCCTAAATAAGATGGTTTTGGCCATCTATAAAATACACTAACCTCCAGTTCTGTGCGTTGTAACTATTTCATCATGAGCGTCTACCCCGTCAAGGGTTTTGGCGATCGCCGGTAGTTGTAAATAATCCGGATAAGTACCTTCTTCTTTGATCTGTTTAATTTCGCTTTCGGGAATGGGTAATTGATGATAAGTCGCGATCGCTTTGACAATATCCCCCCGATCAATAATCCCTGCAACCGCACCGGCCGGGGATAAGACGGTAATGAAACGCTCGTTGATGGCTTCTAGTTTCTCAATGATGGTAACCACAGGGGTTTTTTCCACCACTGAAGGAATGGTATTCAAGGGATGAACTATATCCCACACGGTTATAGTGTCCCACTGACTGCGCTCAATATTTTGTAAGTCTTCAATGACAATTAATCCCCGATACCGTCCTTCTGATGCAGCAAAATAAACAATGTGATCATGAAGTTCACTAAGCAAATAATCTTGAGCAAATTGAATTAAGCTTAAATGAGCATTAACCACCCGAAACTCGCGGGTCATAATATCACTTGCTTTGATGGTTAGAAGACTTTCTTGTAATTGAGTAATGCGTTGATAATTTTCTGCATTGCGTCGGACAAACCAGCCGATAAAAACGATCCAGAGTCCACTTAAGCTTCCTGTTAAGAAAATTAACAATAGACCAAAACTAATGCCCAACCAACCGATTAATTGACCACTGGCCGCCGCCCAACGGACTCCTGTAAAGCGATCGCCTTTTAGTTTCCAGACAATGGCTTTCAACACTTGTCCCCCGTCTAAAGGTAGTCCCGGAATTAAGTTAAAAATCCCTAGCACGAGATTAATTCTTGCGGTATCTTCTATCATGTAACGGATAAGATGACCGATGGTATCTGACTGATTAGAAGCGGGAAGACTAGAGGACAGGGTAAATAAGAAAAGAGATAATCCTAAACTCACCAACGGACCAGCCATGGCTACCCAAAACGCACCGATGGGATCTTCTGATTCTTTTTCGATGGCGGCCACTCCCCCAAACAAAAATAGGGTGATCGAGTTAACATTGATCCCTTGAGACAATGCCACTAAACTGTGACCTAATTCATGGAGAAGTACGGAAATAAAGAGGAATAAAGCCAAAATTAGCCCTGCGACCCAGGCTAACCATGATAAGTTTCCCACTAGGTTAAGTTGGGTGATTTCTTGGGAATTGACTAGAGTAACTAATCCCAAAATAAAAAACCAAGAAGAGTCAAGATAAAGGGGAATGCCCAATAAACAACCAATTTGCCATTTTCCGTCCATGATCAAAGGGAGTGTAATCTTTTTTATTTTTTTTAACAATTTCTAGGCTAAGGCTTTGCATCTTAAAATTTTAGCCGTGGAGTTATTGAGTATTTTTTCTACAATCAATTCCTCATCTATATTTTAACGTAAATTTGTCTTCTCGAACAATTTTATATTTTCGGGAGATTATGTGAGGACATTGAAATAAATTCTTAATATTCCAGTCAACCAATTACTATTAGAAATAAGATAACTACAAAAAAATAACTGATTATTTATCCATAATTAAACTGGACTTATTTTATTACTCACTTGTCTTTGGAAGGTAATATTATCTGTTATCTCTTTGATTACTTATTTTCATATTATATCCGTAAATAGAATAGTAGTCAGGTGAGCAATGCCCACCCTACGTTAAATTATTGGCGTTTTTTGCGAAGTTGAGTTAATCCTAGTCCACTAAGGGCGAAGAGTCCTAAAATTGAACTGGGTTCGGGGACAGGTGCATAGTCCTCAACTTCTCCATGAGAAATGCCATCACTTGATAAAACTTCTCCCCAAGGCAATACTTCCTCTGTTGGGTCAAAAGTTAGACGAAAGCGACTGAAATAGTCTTTCGGGTCAAAATCTAGGAAATAACGCTTGGTATAAAGATTGGCATCCTCGTCAACCAGTAAGAGATCAGAAATAGTGAAATTGTCAAAGATTTTACGTTCAGAAGGATGATCAAAAAAATCATTTTTGTTGATGTCCCACCAAGCACTGAGATTATACTGATCTTGTTCAGAACGATCAAGACGGAAAAATACATCAACCCAACGATGTCCAAAAATGACCCCATCTTCATCATCTAAATCACGACTACAACTACACTTCAAAGAACGATCATCACCATTAGCCAGAGGTGTAGGTTGACCATCCCATTCGTCATCCCAGTCCAAGCCAAGTCTTTGAGCATCGCCCTCTTGGTAGCGTGGACCATCTGACTCTAATAAAGTTTTGTAGCTATCTGGTGCATCTCCAAAATCAAGACAGCCTTCTGATTCGACTTGTTGTGGTGCTAAATTACTTAAGACAGTAATTTCTAAACAAACTTCTAAATCACTTTTTGCACCTCCTGGAGTAATTAGATTAACTTTGCGTTGGAGTGGACCTGGAAAAAAGTCAGTGATACCTTTTAAAACATCGTCGCCCATGTTAAATGTACCATCTAAAGATGGATCTGGATTCTCAGGATTAGGATCCTCATCATCCCAAGCCTGAAGGGTTATTACTAGATCATTGAGGTTATTTAAGTCTAAAGTTAAAGGTGCAGGAAGGGCTGCTTTAGGAACATGGTTGCCTGATTCAACTGAAATTGAATGGACTTCAGGGTTGGTACGAACAGACTTAGTGAAATCTTTACGATAGAGAACGAAAGGAAAGTTTAATTCCCCTCGATCCCCCTTGTCAGGATCAGTATCGTTTAAAACCTTAATGCTTTTGATGGTAACCTGTACGCTCTGTGTCCCAGTTCCAGTGGTAGAACAAGCCGTGCTGGTAGGATGGGGACTGCCACTAGGATCAACCCAAAGTGCCATAGGAATACTAGAACCAGCAAATCCAAATTTATCTTTAGTCAGGTGAAGCATTCGACACCATTCATGTTCTGTTTGGTTAATGGCCGCATCAAAGGCAGCTTGAAAATTTGTGCGTGCAGCTCGATCTTTATGTAATGTAGTTAAGTCGTCCTCTGCACCAAGAGTAGCACCATGACCTATCCTAGCACCTACTGGTGCTAAATTTTGACTATTGTCATTCGGAAACCCCCCAGTAACAAGTCCCTTGGTAACACCTTCGGGATCTCCTGTCACTTCTACCAATCTCATTAATCCTCCTGTACCTCGAATGGCAAACCTTCTACCAGCAGCGTTACCACCTTCTAAAATAAGCAACTTGCCAATATTTCCACCACGATCAACACTGACGTAAGGCTTGTGTTCTGTCCATTTTCCTAGTTTGTCATCGAATAAAGGAACACTAGCCGGATCGTAGTCTACCCAATTCGAGTGAGAATAAAAGTCTTGGACAGTATGAAGAAGTTGACCGAATTCATCCGTTGCATCAAAGGGTTGAGGGGAGGTTGGAGCAAATTCCGCAATTACACCACCAGCACCAAAAAAATTACGAGGAGCCGTATATTGAGTATTGATATATTCAATAGCTTTAGTGAACTGAGAGTTATCGAAGTGAATATAATCTGTATTTAGGTTAACTGTATCTTGGAATACGTGTTCATCAGTTATATCAGTAAGGATTGTGTTTCTGAGGAAATCAAAAGCTTGATTGTCTATTGCTGTATGGTTATTAGGAAAAAAACTGTTAAAAGCCTGAGATTTAGAGATGGGTAAAATTGCTGTAAAAGGAGCAATTAAGAAACTAAAAATTTGCAATATTGGTTTGCTGATTTTTGTGGGTGGCTTTGACAACTTATCTGTTGATAAGCTTGACTTGTACCTAGAGTTTTTACTTGCACTCATGTTTTTATCCTCCTTACTTTTCTCTATTTGTCAATTGAAATTGATAATCAAGCGATCGCATCTTCACCAAAATCGCTTTACTTTCTTTTACTCCTTCCACCAAAACAGCAAAAATAAAGGCTGTTTAAAATCTTTTAACAGTCACAAAAAACCTGAAAATAACTATTTTGTGCCTTTAATAAACTTAACAGTTGTTATTTTTAGGCTTGTCAATAATGTTGTGGTTTACTAACATTAACCGTACCTTTATGATGGGTTTTACTTTCTTTATAAATTCTTTAGCTTTGTAAATGCTCATAACGAAAAAATCAATAAAATCCCCTTTACAATCAGTAATAATGTCTTTAAAGGCAATTGTAGAGATAGTTTAAAGATTTCTTACTATTAAGCTGAGGGAAAAACCCTCCAATGGTACAATTCATAAGACCTAAAAGAGCATCAGGTAAAACTATCGTGGTTCAAGTATCCCCCTCACCCCCTCAAACTCAAGTCCCACCCACAGACACCACCGCCTTAAAAGACTGGTTAGATACCTTATCCCAACGTATTATAAACGGCGATCGCCTCACTAAAACCGAAGCTTTAACCCTCACCCAAATACAAGGCAAAGACAACATATTACTCCTCTGTGAAGCGGCTGATCGCATTCGTCAAGCCTGTTGTGGTAATGTGGTGGATCTTTGCAGCATTATCAACGTAAAATCCGGTAACTGTTCAGAGAATTGTCAATTTTGTTCCCAGTCTGTTCATCATCAAGCCGAAAATAGCCCCATTTATGGCTTAAAATCTTCTGAAGAAATTCTTGCACAGGCAAAAGCAGCCGAAGCAGCCGGGGCTAAACGCTTCTGTTTAGTCAGTCAAGGTAGAGGTCCCAAATATAATAGCCCCCAATCAGGAGAATTTGAGAAAATATTAGAAACGGTTAGACAAATTACCACTCAAACTAACATTAAACCCTGTTGCGCCCTAGGAGAAGTGACCCTAGAACAAGCAGAAGCCCTTAAACAAGCCGGCGTGACTCGTTACAATCACAATTTAGAAGCCTCCGAAAACTTTTACGAATCCATCGTTTCTACCCATTCCTGGGGCGATCGCGTGGAAACCGTTAAAAACCTCAAAAAAGCAGGAATCCAAGCTTGCACAGGCGGAATTATGGGCATGGGAGAGACGTGGGAAGATAGGGTGGATCTCGCCATCTCCTTACGAGAATTAGAAGTGGACTCCGTTCCCATCAACCTCCTCAACCCCAGAGAGGGAACCCCCTTGGGCCATTTACCGAAATTAGATGGGTTTGAAGCCCTAAAAGCGATCGCTATTTTCCGCTTTATTCTCCCCGAACAAATTTTAAGATATGCTGGCGGACGAGAGGCTGTCATGGGAGAATTACAAAGTCTTGGCTTAAAATCAGGAATTAATGCTATGCTGATCGGACATTATCTAACCACTTTGGGACAACCCCCAGAACAAGATCACGCTATGCTAGAATCTTTAGGACTGCAAGGGGGTGAAGCTCCAATTCCTGGTGAATATCAAACGCAAACGCACAAACAAGCTCACTAATACAAAAAAATCCTCATCAACGGTGTCTTTTGCCAATGAACTGCTTTGGGCGATAATCGGCTTATTACTAACTATATTCAGCACCTTTGTTGAAGCTTTCGTCACCAATATGCCCTGGACTTGGGCCGAGCAAGGGGTCAATAGTATGCCCCTTGGGGTCACCTTTCAAGTGGGTGCCGTCCTTTTGACGGGTTGTATGGGGGGCAAAAATGCAGGTTTTTTAGCTCAAGTGGCATACATTTTCTTGGGTTTGTTTTGGTATCCGATTTTTGCTCAAGGGGGTGGCTTACAATATTGGCAACAACCCAGTTTTGGTTATATTTTAGGCTTTATGCCTGGAGCGTGGTTATGCGGTTGGTTGGCGTTTCAAAGAAGAACAAAATTAGAAGTATTAGCCCTAAGTGCTGCTGCGGGTTTGTTAATTATTCATGTTTGTGGCTTAATTTATCTAGTGGGACTTTGGTTTTTAAGTCCTTCTGAGTTACCCTCTAATAATCTTCTTGATTTGATTATGGGCTATTCTGTAGAACCAATTCCTGGACAATTCGTCGTCATTTGTACGGTGGCTGTTATTGCCTTTATTTTGCGTCATATTCTCTTTTATTAATTAGATTCGTGAAAAAAAATCGTTGGTTTTGGATAGTCGGTTTATTGGGGTTTGTCTTCGATCAAATGACGAAATATTGGGTGGTACAAACCTTTCCTAATATTGGTGATACTATTCCTTTATGGTCAGGGGTTTTTCACTTTACCTACGTCATTAATACGGGGGCTGCTTTTAGCTTTTTTGAAGGCGGTGCAAAGTGGTTACGTTGGCTTTCGCTAGGCGTTAGTTTAGGGTTAATGGCGTTAGCTTGGTGGGGAGAAAAAATGAAAGTGACAGAACAATTAGGCTATGGATTTATTTTAGCCGGTGCATTAGGAAATGGATTAGATCGTTTTTTATTTGGTTATGTGGTTGATTTTTTAGATTTTCGTTTAATTAATTTTCCTGTGTTTAATTTAGCGGATGTTTGTATTAATATTGGCATCGGTTTTCTCTTATTTGCTAGTTTTTCTCCTCAATCTTCAGGTAAACTTTCATGAACTACCCCAACTTTGGATAAGTTGGGGTTTCTAAACTCCTCAAACTTCTTTGATGCTTTGCATCATTCTGGTGATGGGCAGGTACCTAAGCCCCAATCAACATAAAGCCCTCGAGGATCAGTATCTCGAAGCCAACTAACTAAGGTCTTCATATCGGCAATATTGTAAGGAGATACACAACCAACGGTTCCGGGGGCGCCTTTATGGCGGTTCCAATCGATGTGAAATCCTATCGCACTACGCCTAGTTGTGCCAGGCTCCCTGTAATCCAAAGCTATCCAGACTGGACCGACACCTGACGTTTGATAAACGGCTCCATGATAGTTATCCTTTCCCCCTGCCCAGCCAATATCGTGGATGAACCACCGACCTTCGGGTAAGGGTTCACGACTGCCTGACACACTATCAGCCCCTTTGCGAAAATTCTGCTTATCTCGCGCACCAGAGCAAACATTAATACTACCTTCAATTTTGTCGTTCTTGATATAGTCCAATGCAAGGACATAACAGCCAAATTGATCTTTCTGATTCGTTCTCGTTAACGACAAATAAGGCTTCGTTGATGTTGGTAAATCTCGATCAGGTACGGCTACTGGTTCTCCCCATAACTTTTCCCAAGTAAGAGGACCTACTTTGCCGTCAGCTTCTGCCCGTCCGAAAAACTTAGCCTGGAAGTTCTTGACAGCACTATCAGTCCCTCGACCAAATTTTCCATCAATATCGCCATCATAGTAACCTAACTCTTTGAGTCGCTCTTGCAATTCACGAATGTCATTTCCTCCGCCCTCTCGGTCTTCCATGCCAAAAATTAACAATGGTAAATCCAACGTTGGGGGATTAATCACCTTTTTGGGGGGGAGTTCATGACCTGTCATAATCACGACTTCGCCTTCAGGTAGGTTTTTGTCTGCATGAGCCACGAATACATTATTGGCATTCTTATACTGCTGGAGTACGGCGATAAGATCGTCTTTATGTTTGTTAGCTAGGCGCGTAATCTCAACCACTTGACCTCCATTCCGAGCAACCACTAAGGTATCTTCTTCTTGCCGAAATAGCTCAAGCCAAGTGACTGAATCTTGCAGAGACTTGGTATCCTCAAGGGGGGTTCCTGGATTATCTACTTTCCGAAACAGAGCTTCTTCGTCTTTACGGCGATTAACCAGTCCTGGCAATACTTTGAGTACGCCATTTACCTTTCCTTTATTCCATCTTTTAAATTCATTGATAGATAATAATGTCTAAAAAATATTTATGCTTAGGGATTTATTTTGATTCTATTTACGATTCTTTACGCAAGAAAAAGGGTGGACAACTCGCCCACCCTCTTGTTAACTTACAACAATCGGAGTTATATTTAATTACCGAACATTAATAGCAGTACATCCAATTTGAGATACATCTGCATCGGGCATAATGGCACCACAGAGGTTAGCATTGGTCAAATTAGAATCGCTCAAGTTAGCATTCTGAAGATTAGCTGTAGCTAAATTAGCCCCACTCATATTAATGTCTTTTAATTGAGCAGATGTAAGGATGGCATCAGTCAAATTAACACCAACTAAGTAGGAAGAATTGAAGATAGTTCCGGTTAAATTAGCCCCGCTAAAATTAGCGTTTTCCATATTAATCTCTGTTAACTTAGCATCAGCTAAATTCGCGTTACTGAAATCAGCATCCACTAAATAGGAAAGATGAAAATCAGCTTGAGGTAACGTAGCATAACTGAAATCAACCCCTTCCATATTAATGTCACTGAGTCGCGCACCGGTTAAGTTAGCATACCTAAAATCAGTATTCACTAAATAAGCGTGATGTAAGTTTGCATTCTCTAAGTTAGCATTTTTGAGATTCGCTTCATGAAGGTTAATATCCTGTAGATTAGCATTGGTTAAGATAGCCCCTTCAAGATTGGCATAACTGACATCCGCATTATAAGAAGCGGCTTCAGGAATAACAATTTCCCCTACTACTCCTAATACGGCTCCAGGAATAGCAAAGGGGACAGCCATCAAAGCTGCATTAAAAATCGATTTTGACGTACTGTTTCGGGGATAATCCGTCGTAAAGTCCGTATAGGAAAGATTGGCTCCTTCTAGATTCGCTTCTTTGAGTTTGATACCCCGCAAATAAGCCCCCGTTAAGTCCGCATTACGCAGATTAGAACCCGTTAAAATCGCCCTTTCTCCATCGTGAAGCGTAAAATCTGCACCCCGAAGGTTAGCTTCTTCTAAGTCAGCATTACTCATCAAAACCCCTCTCATTTGGGCTTCTTGAAGGTTGGCATTGCGAAACGTAACACCATCCATATCTGCGTTGACTAAATTAGCTCCTTGTAAATTGGCATTGCTTAAATTAGTATTATGCAGTTGACTATTAATGAGATTTGCATCTTCGAGATTAGCCCCTCTTAAATCTAAGTTACGTAAATCAGCGTCTTGCAAATCACAGCCAACACAATTTCCTGTTTCCATTAATGTTTGCAAATCAGCCGCATTTTCTGCCCGAACTATAGGGGTTAGAGCTAATGATGTTAATACAAGAATTGCTGTAAGAGTTTTCATAATATCCCTCGTTACTTTTACTATTTTTCTGAATTAGTTGTGTTCTACAGTTGATTACGTAATTGTCTACTTAAATTGAAAATCACATTCTTTTGAACTTTATTTGTTGATCAATATTCCTTAGATGAAGTTATCCACAAAAAATGAACAACCACTCCTGTGATCAACGTTAAAAACTTCGATCTTTTTGGTAAGTTATGCTATTGTAAGAGAATGCTAACTCTTCAATTAGCCCCGTCCTCACATCCACCTAAACCTTCGGGCTTTCTACTTCAATTATGTCTTGTCATTGGTAAGAAATCGTAGACAATATTAAGAAACTTTATATTTTTCAACATTACTTAAAACAAAAAAAAGAAGAGAGGAAGTTCAAGGATTTTGATAGTAGGATAGAGAAAAGAATCGTTTTGGGGCGTTATTGATGGCTTCTGTTGTGTCTGATCATTCCTTAAGCAAGGCTATTCCCTTAGATAAAATCCGCTATAATGAGCAAGGATTAGTCCCTGCGATCGCCCAAGATTATTTAGACGGGACAGTATTAATGCTGGCCTGGATGAACCAAGAATCATTACAAAAAACTCTCCTAACAGGAGAAGCTTGGTATTGGAGTCGTTCTCGGCAAGAATTATGGCACAAAGGAGAAACTTCTGGTCATATTCAGAAAGTAAAAGCCATAAGATATGACTGTGACAGTGATGCTTTGTTAATGAGTATTGAACAAGTGGGGAATATTGCTTGTCACACAGGAGAAAGAAGTTGTTTTCATCAACTCGAAGAAAATCAAAAAGTAGCACCGCCGGCAGATACTTTATCGGGAGTTTATGAGGTGATTTGTCAGCGTCGAGATCACCCAATGGATGGTTCATACACTCGCACATTAATAGAAGGCGGAGATAATAAAATTCTCAAAAAAATTGGGGAAGAAGCAGCCGAAGTGGTGATGGCTTGCAAAGATGACGAAAAAGAGGCGATCGCTTCAGAAGTTGCGGATCTTTTCTATCATACGTTAGTCGCTTTATCCTATCATCACGTGGACATCAAAGACGTATATCGTAAGTTACAAGATCGAAGAAGATAAGTTATTGACGCTCTCCTGGCTGAAGCGCAGGAGAGCGTCAAAGAAAGAGATAATTGGAAAACAAATTTTATTGTAAAGATACTTAACAATTCAGAGTTATCTTAAAAAAATTAGAGGATAATAAAATTAATTTAGGTCAGAATAAATAAGACACGCATAGAAAGAAACAACATCATCTTGTGATGGGTTGTCAATAGGAAAGGAACTTAGATATCTAGTCCAGGTTCATGTCTAGAGGGCAAGGTCTTGGTTTGACTAGATGTGAAGTCCAGAGGCGAAATGTGAGGGGTAAAACAGTATGGAGTCGCGTCTTTAACGAACAAAAAAGATGGCGTGACTGGTTGCGATTCAATCCCGATTACTTGACTAATTAAAAACAAATTATTCTGCTCAAACATTGAGTAAACGGCTTGCTACTATGCAACCGGCAATCTTTCAATCTACAAGATGAGTATCATTCTGCCTAGCAACATTGATGCACAGCAATTTTGGGAGAAATTGTCATGGAAAAACAAATGTTTTATACAGTAAATGGTCAGAAAGTCCCCCTAAAACCCTTAAAGACAGTGGGGCTAGTGACACCTAAAAGAAATCATAATCTCAACCATGTGGCTACCAGGCTGGCCAACTCTAGTCGGCTAGGGATGACCACAGAAATCCCTGATAATTTTATTGTGATCCGAGGAGATTCTGCCAAACTAGAGGAAGTTCGCGATTATGAAGATGTATACAGCGTAAGGAGTGCTTTTCTCGACCCGAATGGTCTCGAATTCATCTTAACCGATGAAGTCTTGGTGCGTTTTGACGGGTCTCTCAGTCATGAAAACCGTCGCCAATTATGTGAAAACTACAACACCCTTATTTTGGATGATACCAATGATATCTGGCGGATTCGCGTTTTAGATCGAGATGGAGATGCGCCCTTAACAGTTGCTAACGATTTGGCAGCCCAAGCCGGAGTTGAATTTGCCGAACCCAATGCCCTACAGAGTGCGGTTTTCACCGCAGTAGCAGCCCCAACCGATCCAAAATTCACCGATGAATGGCATCTCAATAACACGGGTCAAGGTGGCGGCGTAGTGGGAGCCGACGTTCAAGCATTAAACGCATGGGAAGTTAGTAAGGGTGCGCCTGATATTCGGGTTGTCATCCACGATAGTGGTGTCGATATTAATCACCCCGATCTTAAGGCTAATATCGGCCCGGGTTGGGACTTTGATAATAATGATAATGATGCCTCTAATCCATCAGGACCTCACGGCACTGCCTGTGCGGGGATTGTAGCCGCCGCTCAAAATGGTCAAGGGGTTGTTGGCATTGCCCCCAACTGCAAAATTATCCCCTTGCGGGCTGCCGGAGCCCATACCTGGGAAACATGGGCGCAAACCTTTGAATGGGCTGCTGAACATGGGGATATTATTTCTTGTTCTTGGAGCATTTCAGCCAATAATACCCTTTCTGCTGCCATCAGAAAAGTGATTAGTAGTGGCAGAAATGGTAAAGGCATCCCTGTCTTTTGTGCAACGGGCAATGACTTTGCCACCTCTATTGCTTACCCAGCCAGCATGGCAGAAACGATTGCGGTTGGTGCTAGTACCAATCAAGATCGTCGCGCATCCTACAGCAATTATGGTCAAGGAATTGACTTTGTTGCTCCCAGTAGTGGCGGAACCCGAAGAATTGAAACGACTGATATTCAGGGGAGTAATGGCTATAATACGAGTGCTGGGGAATTCGGTGATTATTGCGAAGCAGAAGATAACAGTGGTTTTGGTGGCACATCCGCAGCGACCCCTCTCGCCGCCGGAGTCGCTGCATTAATGCTTAGCGTCAATCCATCCCTCAGTGCTGCTGAGGTCAGAAATATCTTGCGAGAAACAGCAATTAAGATTGATCCCGTTAATGGTCAGTACAATGGGGATGGATGGAGCCAACAGTATGGATATGGCCGAATTGATGCGGCTCGAGCCGTTCTGGTGGCAAAAAACCGAAAAGGAGATATCTTTAAGAGAACTTCTAGTCCCGCCAAAGACATTCCCGATAATAGTCCAGTTGGCATTCGTGATGTCATTAGGTTCACAGAATCAGCCAGAATCTCCTCAATCAAGATCAGTGTTGATATTACTCATACCTATCGGGGAGATTTGCGAGTCACTTTATTCGCTCCCTCTGGAACTGCCGTGGTGTTGCATAATCGACAAGGAGGCCGAGCCGACGATCTCAAATATACCTTTGACTTCACCTCAGCCCCAGAGTTACGTAACTTAATGGGTCAATCTCTGACTGGAGAATGGATGTTGCACGTTCAAGATCTAGCCCGAATTGATTATGGACGCTTGAATCGTTGGGAAATCGAGGTGAAAGGAGTTGTGGGAGAGGGAGATGTTATTTTCTTAGAAGAGTCTCCTGGGGTAACAATTCCTGACAATAATCCCACGGGGATTGAACGCATCTTAACGAGTCATACGTCAGGGCAGGTACAAGATATTGAAGTGTCTGTTGATCTTACTCATACCTACATCGGTGATTTAATCGTCTCTCTAATTTCGCCTCAAAACACAAAAGTCGATTTGCATAGTCGCAGTGGTGGTTCAGAGGATAATCTTATCAAGAATTATACACTCCAAACCACACCTGGTTTACAACAGTTAATGGGAGAATCGACTCAAGGAAACTGGAAGCTAATGGTTGCTGATGTCGCTGGGTTAGACTTGGGTAAACTCAATCATTGGTCTTTGAAGATCAAACGCCAAATGTAAACTTGAGCTACCTAAAAAACCTGAGTTCGAGTTAAACAAAGGAAGGAGTAGTAAGCTGAAAATCCAAAAATATTCAGTCACTCCTTTCTAGTTGAAATTGTCTATAACTTGAAATTGTATATAATAAGAAGCAGGATATGAGATATAGGTTAAGATTAAGCATTAAAAAAACTTCAAAAAAAGTTTTAGCCTAATCAAAAAACTTTGTTAGTTAACGTACACATAAATACAAAAGAATGAGCAATCAAACCATCAACTTAACAATTATTGGTGCAGGATTATGGGGACAAGCATTAGGTAAATTAGCCAAGTATAATCAACAGAACAACGTAAGAATTTGGTCACGAAGAAGTAGTGAATCTCTAGCCTCAGTGGTGCAAGATGCAGATGTTATTCTCTCTGCTGTTTCGATGAAAGGCGTCAGGCCAACCATAGAAAAATTAAAATCATTAACCATTCCTGAAGAGACTATCTTTATCAGTGCCACCAAAGGATTAGAAACAAAAAGCATTCTTACCCCTTCACAAATATGGCAACAAAGTTTTCCTAATCATCCTGTTGTCGTTTTGTCGGGTCCGAATTTATCAAAAGAAATAGAAAAAGGATTACCGGCCGCAACTGTAGTGGCCAGTGATAATGTAGTGGCTGCTGGTAAAGTACAAGAAATCTTTTCTTCTGATATTTTTCGGGTTTATTTTAATAACGATCCCATTGGTACGGAATTAGGGGGAACTCTCAAAAATGTGATGGCGATCGCCTCTGGAGTTTGCGACGGGTTACAGTTAGGAACCAACGCCAAATCTGCGCTTTTAACCCGTGCGTTACCAGAAATGATTCGCATTGGTAACGAAATAGGTGCTTCCCCAGAAACCTTTTTTGGACTGTCAGGATTAGGCGATTTAATCGCCACTTGTGATAGTCCCTTATCCCGTAATTATCGGGTGGGGTATGGTTTATCCGAAGGAAAAAGTTTAGAGCAAGTTTTAGAAGAATTACAAAGTACCGCAGAAGGGGTAAATACGGCTAATGTTCTCGTAGAATTAGCTAAAAAGTATAGAATAGCCATCCCCATTTCTCGTCAAGTCTATCGATTAATTAATGGAAAAACAACCCCCCAAGCAGCAGTGACAGAATTAATGGCTAGAGATTTAAAAGCAGAATTTGATGATTTAGATTTTGCTTAATTTAGGTGTTTTCAGTTTTGTTGGGAGTCAACTGACCCATTAATTTAATCCAATGGAATCATCATTGATAAATACAATTTAAACATAAATATAATTAGATTCTTAGGTTAAGTTGGCTCTCGCAATGATGCCAGGCTATTAGAGAAAAAATAAGTAAAAAAATTCACTAATAGTCCGCTTGTCGTTAGTAAAAAGAAACGCGATGATTACTAAAAAGAAACCCAATAGAACCCGAAACTTTTTGGAATTATGGAATATGAGTTTTGGATTTTTTGGTGTTCAATATGGTTGGGCCCTACAGATGGCCAATACCAGCGCCATTTACGAATATTTAGGAGCTAACCCCGAACAAATACCCTTATTATGGTTAGCAGCCCCAGTCAGTGGCTTAATTGCTCAACCTATTATTGGTTACATGAGCGATCGCACCTGGGGACCTTTAGGGAGAAGACGGCCTTACTTTCTCATAGGTGCCATTTTAAGTTCCATTGCCCTAGTATTAATGCCTAATTCTTCCACACTATGGATGGCGGCCGGGTTACTGTGGATTTTAGATACGTCTGTTAACATCAGTATGGAACCCTTTCGAGCCTTTATTGCTGATTTATTACCGGAAAGACAGCATACTCAAGGCTTTTCTATGCAAAGCTTCTTCATTGGCTCTGGGGCGGTGGTAGCCTCCGTTTCTCCTTGGATACTCACCCATGTTTTCGGGTTCAGTAATAGTACCAGCGAAGCAGAAGGGGTTCCTTTTACCGTTAAGCTTTCATTTTATATTGGGGCGGCGGTCTTTTTATTGACTGTGTTATGGACGGTATTCACCACTGAAGAGAAACCCCCTCAAAATTTGAAAGCGATGCAAGAAGCGAACGAAAGGAAGAGTTTAGGGGATAAATTGGGGGAAATTTTACACCTCATTAAAGCCATGCCCAAAACCATGAAACAATTAGCGGTGGTACAGTTTTTCACCTGGTTAGGCATCTTCTGTATGTTCCTTTACTTTCCTCCGGCCGTGGCTCATAATATTTTTGGTGCGGTAGAAGAAAATTCCTCTCTATATACCGAAGGTATCGAATGGGCAGGTATCTGTATCGCCGTTTACAACGGGGTTTGTTTTCTTTTTTCCTGGATATTGCCCAAACTCAGCACCAGACTGGGGAAAAAAATGACCCATTCTCTCTGTTTAGTTTGTGGTGGAATGGGATTAATCAGTTTACTGTGGGTAAAAGAACCAGTTTATGCCTTATTGTCTATGGTGGGATTTGGTATTGCCTGGTCTAGTACCTTAGCCATTCCTTATTCCATGTTATCCCACATCATTCCCGAGAAGAATATGGGGTTATATATGGGATTGTTTAATGCTTTTATTGTCATTCCCCAAATCATCGCAGCGTTGGGATTAGGATCAATTATGGATTACTTCCTTGATAATAACCGCTTATTAGTAGTGGTGTTAGGAGGGGTGTCTTTGCTGTTAGCTGCTTTATGTATTCATGGGGTGGATGATATCGAAACTGCGGATATTGACACTCCCACGCATTCCGCTACGCTTCATACGGGGATTCTTGGTTCACTGACTCAAGTTGTCTTGACAGGTATTACTACCAACCAAGATAGAGCTTAAATCTCCCCAAGCG
>JASJDN010000118.1 GCA_030065205.1 Crocosphaera sp. | reverse complement strand
AAACACCTCAGCGGCGACGATACTTTTGGGGTAGCCCACTGGGACAATAGCTCGATGCCAGAATTAATATTCCCTAGAGAACCATTCTTGACCCCCTCAAGAATGGTTCTCTCCTTTGAGTTTTCCTAGTCTTCTCGTTAAAATCAGAAATTAGGGTAATAATGTAAGTAAAAGATACTAGGAATAAAAACTGGAATGATTCGCTGTATATTAAGTTTACTGATTATCTTATTGACCTGGACAGGGACAATAACATTAGGATTAGCAGCAACGCAAGACAATCCTCCTATGACAGAAAAGCAACTCGAAAGAGGGGAAACGATCGCGAAAAAAGCCATAGAAGCCACACAAAAGGGAGATTTTGCTAAAGCTGAAGCCTATTGGACTCAGTTGGTTGAAGAATTTCCCAATAACCCGGCAGTGTGGAGTAACCGAGGGAATGCCCGTGTGAGTCAGAATAAGTTAGAAGTAGCCATTGATGATTTTAGCCAAGCCATTGAACTCGCCCCAGATGCTCCCGATCCCTATCTTAATAGAGGAACTGCCTTAGAAGCCCAAGGAAAATATGAAGCAGCGATCGCTGATTATAATCGTGTTTTAGAACTAAATCCTCAGGATGCTATGGCTTATAATAATCGGGGTAATGCCGAAAGTGGTGAAGGTGACTGGGAAAAAGCCTTAACCGATTATCAAAAAGCAGTAGAAATTGCCCCAAATTTTGCTTTTGCCCGCGCCAATGCAGCCCTAGTCTACTATCAAATGGGAAAAAAGGGGGAAGCTATTACAGAAATGCGGAATTTAGTGCGTAAATATCCTATGTTTCCTGATATGAGGGCTGCGTTAACGGCAGTTTTGTGGAATATGGGCCAACAAGGGGAAGCGGAAAGTCACTGGGTGGCTGCAGTTGGTATGGATAACCGTTATCAAGACCTTAACTGGGTGAAAAATATTCGTCGTTGGCCACCACAAATGGTTGCGGCTTTGGATAAGTTTCTTAACTTAAAATAAGACAAAATTAGGAGTTCAAAATTTGAACTCCTAAAACTTTCTAGTCCTTATTATCGCACAAAATTTGGTTTGTCAAAGTTAAACCCATAGATATAGGACAAAATTCATTTAAGCAAACTAGCAGGTTTAGTAGGAAGCAGAATCATTACTCCCAATATAGTTGCACACATCCCAGAACTGACGGCAATAGGTAACTTATCTAAATGACGTATTGTAATCGCAATTAACGCCCAAACTAAGACACTACAGAATACCCTATCTTGTCTGAGGATTCTGACTAAGATACCAATGATAGCTACAATGATAATCATCATAACTGTCCAAGTAATCTGAGAAATACCAAAACCATTCCATTCAATCCAAGATAAAGCTAAGGCGAAGTTAGCAATCGTCGCCACTGTAATCCATCCAAAATAGACACTAATGGGAAAATTAACTAACCATTTTTCTTGTTTAGATAGAGGTTTCAAAGAAATTTCTAATCTTAAATAGAGTAAAAGTAAAGGAACTAGAATAGCCAACATAGCCAAAGTAGAAAAAACGAAAAAACGAGATAAAAATAAAAATACCCAGAGAATTTGGGCAAAACTGCTAATAACTAAATAATAATCTGTTCTTTGTAAATAAGGATTGTTTCTATTTTTAGGTAAAACTTGATAAATTGCAAAACTGATTAATCCTAAATAAATTAATCCCCAAATAGCAAAAGCATAACTAGCAGGAGTGATCAAAACCTCTTGAAAAAAAGTATTAGAAATCTCTCCAATCGTTAAATCATTAATAGGAGCAATATTCGCCAATATATTAGTAAAAAAAGCAGCTAAGATAGCTAATAAATTAGCCCATTGTCTCAAAATATTTTGCTCAATCTTCATAGTTGATAATCTCAAAAGTTTCAACAATAAAAAATAGAAGTTGAGAATTAATAATAATTCTCAACTTCTTTAAAAGTTAACATGAATTTTTCAAAGAGAGGATTCTGCTAAGAAGGTTTAGGGTAACTTCTAGCATAATAATCAGAAGCAACCACTTCAACAACTTCTCCTGGACTGAGAAGAGGATAAATACAATTAATGCGATTTTCCCATACAATATGGGCACTTTCATAATCAGGACAGTTGATGCGGTAAGTCTTATCAGATACCACTGACAAACGACAACCTCTCGGTAAAAGTATAGATAACAATAACTGAAGACTTTGGGGACCTAATACGTTAGAAGCCATGTGAGAATATTTTTTATATTTTTTTTAGACTTGCTCTCTATTGTACAAGGTAATGTAACCTGAGTTTGGAGTTAGATCACTGACTTCTGGCTGATGGCTAGGGAAACTACTGCCTCCATCTGTTGCCCCACTCTGCAAAAACTCCCTTATCTGATAAAATTAGCAGAAGAAATTCTCTGTGAAAGTTGCCCTGAACTCAAAATAATCAAAATTTTAATAGAATCTGATGAGCAAAAACGAACGCCGAACCTTCTTATTAGACTTTGAAAAACCACTATGGGAACTAGAGGCTCGTATCGAACAAATTCGGCAATTAGCTGAGGAAAATAATGTTGATGTTTCTGAACAGATTGCCCAGTTAGAAAGTCGGGCGCAAAACCTCAGACAAGAAATTTTTAGCAGTCTAACCCCTTCTCAACGTTTACAATTAGCTCGTCATCCCCGTCGCCCCAGTACCTTAGATTATATTCAATCTATTGCCGATGACTGGTTTGAGTTACATGGCGATCGAGGAGGTTATGATGATCCAGCTTTGGTGGGGGGTGTGGCTCGTCTAGGGGGCCGCCCAGTGGTCATTCTCGGCCATCAAAAAGGACGAGATACTAAGGATAATGTAGCCAGAAACTTCGGAATGCCAGCACCAGGCGGCTATCGCAAAGCCATTCGTTTGATGGAACACGCCAATCAGTTTTCTATGCCCATTTTGACCTTTATTGATACCCCTGGGGCTTGGGCTGGTGTAGAAGCCGAAAAACTTGGCCAAGGAGAAGCGATTGCTTTTAACCTCCGTCAAATGTTTAGTTTTGATGTGCCGATTATTTGTACTGTTATCGGAGAAGGGGGATCTGGAGGGGCTTTGGGGATCGGTGTGGGAGATAAACTACTAATGCTTGAGCATTCAGTGTATACAGTAGCGACCCCTGAAGCTTGTGCTGCTATCCTCTGGAAAGATGCCAAAAAATCTCCCCAAGCTGCTGATGCCCTCAAAATTACTGCCAAGGATCTCAAAGAACTGGGAATCATTGATACCATTATCCCAGAACCCCCAGGAGCAGCACATACCAACCCCTTAGAAGCGGCCTCAATCCTCAAAGACGCTTTAATCAACAATTTAGAAGAACTATCCAATTGCACCCCAGAAGATCGCAAAAACCAGCGTTATCAAAAATTCCGTCAGATTGGAATTTTTGTTGATTCAACAGCACCTGTGGCCGTTCACTCATAGGTAACTAGCGGGGATCATCGACAAAATCATTGATTTTCAAGATCCTCCGTTAAGAATTGACCAACAGATGTTATAATTGACTAGGTAAACTTTTGTAACAAAACATTAAAATCCTTGCAGATGTTACAGAGGCTTTGCCCAGGGGAATCCAACGCAGAAAAATCAGAAATATTCTGATGAAACTGTGGGATAATTGCTCCGTGTCAGTTCCTAAAAATTGACGTGGGAAGATTCCCAACCATCTAGACGCTCTCCAGAGTGTTGGAATTTGAATAGAGAGTAGATAATATCATGGATTCTTTTTCAAGTCAACAAAACGCCATCGTTACTGGAGCAAGCAGTGGTATAGGCAAAGCAACGGCCTTAGCCTTTGCTAAAGCTGGAATCAACGTAGCATTAGTGAGCCGTTCCCCAGACCTCTTACAAACGGTGACACAAGCTTGTACCCAACAAGGAGTAAAGGCCAAACCTTATGTTATGGACTTAAGTGAGGTAACCAAAATACCAGCGATGATTAAGGACATTGTGGCTGATTTTGGTGACATCGATATTATAGTCAATAACGCAGGAATGGGCTACACCAATTTGCTGAGGGAAACTCCTTTAGCAGACTGGCAACAGGTTATTAATTTGAACTTAACCAGCGTCTTTCAATGTGTACAAGGGGTATTACCCCAGATGCGAGAGCGCAAAAAAGGAACCATCATCAATGTTGCTTCCATTGCAGCCACTCAAGCGTTTCCAGAATGGGGAGCTTATTCAGTGAGCAAAGCAGCATTACTGTCTTTTTCCAAAGTCTTAGCAGTGGAAGAACGCAGTCACGGCATTCGTGTGGTGACCATTTCCCCTGGTGCTGTTAACACATCGATTTGGGACACAGACACCGTACAAGCTGACTTTGAGCGCAGTGCCATGTTAACCCCCGATCTGGTGGCGCAAACCATCCTTCAAGCGGCCTTATTACCAGCCGAAGCCGTTATTGAAGATTTGACCCTTTTACCAAGTGCTGGAACCCTTTAATCCCAAGATCAGCGTTTTTTATTACTATGACAATAGCTTCCTCCAACGGCTCCAACCTTCGTCAGTCTAATGGTTCTAATCTGCTTAACCCCAATTTAGTAGAACGGGTAGCCAGTAGACCCGATCGTAACACCCATAATGGACAACAGGCGAAAATTCAGCCCACTTCTGATGAAAGCACCGAGAAAATGAAAGAAGCGGTCTACACCATGTTAGAAGCAGTGGGAGAGGATCCTGAGCGTGAAGGGTTACTCAAAACCCCAAAACGGGTAGCAGAAGCCATGAAGTTCTTGACTGAAGGCTATAATCAGTCCCTAGAAGAGTTGGTCAATGGAGCCATTTTTGATGAGGGACATAACGAAATGGTTCTCGTCAGAGATATTAATTTCTTTAGTCTCTGTGAACATCATATGTTACCCTTCATGGGGCAAGCTCACGTGGCTTATATTCCTAACCAGAAGGTAGTTGGGTTAAGTAAATTAGCTCGCATTGTTGAGATGTACTCCCGTCGTTTACAGGTACAAGAACGTCTCACTCGTCAGATCGCTGAGGCTATCCAAGAAGTTCTCGAACCTCGCGGGGTTGCAGTGGTAATGGAGGCCAGTCATATGTGTATGGTCATGCGAGGGGTTCAAAAACCTGGCTCTTGGACCGTTACCAGTGCTATGATTGGCCAATTTGATGAAGAACAAAAAACCCGTGAAGAGTTTCTTAATTTAATTCGCCATCAACCAAAATTCTTCTAAGAAAAAACATACGCTAAGTAAGTAGGGGTCAACAGTTGTTGACCCCTCGCTTTAGATAATAAAATTTTGATAGGTAGTTTAGCTTACACCAGCATTAGACGAAGCATAAACAGCAACGGTGAGTAAGCCACCGATCAACAATGCAGCCCCAACTCCCATAATAATGTAATTACGTTGTTGAGAAGGACTAGGAGGTTTAGCTTCATACACTTTAGGTTCTACTGCAAAGTTGTTTAAGCGTCCACCTTCTTCTGTGGTATAGGGCATAAAAAATCCTCTTATGTACTTTTTTAAATTTAAGTTGATGCTCTTAATATAATATAAACAAACTTTACAAACAAGGGGAAAACGAATGAACTAAGACAAAACTGCGCTAGATATCCCTGCTCCTTATCTACGAGATTAATCAGTACAATTATGTATTGTAATCTAAGCAAGGATCGGCAGAAATCCGTAGGTTTACTGAAACTATAATAATCCCTATAAGTTAGCCTATAGAATAGCCCCAATTACTGCTTATTTTTAGACATAAACTTAAAGTTATTATTTTAGGGGTTTTTAGATAACCTTCGCTTTTTAGGTTGGTAGTTTCTGCTAATGAAATCTCCGTTTTTCTCCCGTTTTGTCTCTTTCTATCTTCCTCTTTCGATTAGTGTTGTCATCGGAGGTGGACTTTCACTTATTATTACTTCGATCCATTGGTCTTCAGAAGTGTATAGAATTAAGACAAATTTTGAAAAACAAGGAGATCATTTGGTTGAACATCTACAACAACATATTCAAGAATATACTAATATTACTCAAGGTTTAGGTGCATTTTATGATTCTTCTGATGAAGTGACTCGTCAAGATTTTAAACTATTTACTCATCATTTCCTAGATGAAAATTTAGGGATTTTAGGAATGGCTTGGGTTCCAAGGATTTCTCAACAGGAACGTTTTGTGTATGAAAGAAATATGAGGAATTCTGGTTTTGATGATTTTAAAATTTGGAGCAAAAATAAAACTAATATCAATGATAAAAATGAATATTTTCCCGTAACGTATGGTGAACCTCAACCAATTTATCAATCAGTTATTGGACTAGAATTAAGTTCTGATGAGGTTTTAAATAGTCCTTTAGAAAAAGCAAGAGATACAGGAAAAATTACGGCAAGTCAACCTGTAAGTTTAATCAATGGGGGACAAGGATTTATGTTATATTATCCTGTTTATCGTCGAGAAAGCTATCCTAAAACGATTCAACAACGTCGTCAAGAATTTAGGGGGGTTGTTTATACAGTGTATCGAATTGAAGATTTAATTCAAATGGTGTTAAGCCATTCATCTTCTTCTAATCATAGTTTTTATCTTAGTAATACAAAACACTTACAAGAAAATAGTATTATTGTTTCTTTTGATGTTAATACAGATAAAATAAATACTTCTACAATTATTCCTTTTTCTCTTCCATTAAATTGCCAAATATTATGGCCTTGTCAAAGACAGTTGATGGTAGCGGATACTCAGTGGTTTCTTACTATTAATCCTGAAATCAATAAAACAATTATTATCATAAAATCTATTTTTGTTTTGCTATTAGGATTGGGATTTACGACATTGATTACAATTTATCTATGGAAAACTTTATTAGAAAAAAAATATGTTGAAAAAGTAATTACAGAACGAACTAATGCTTTAATAAAAACCACCGAAGATTTGGAAAAAGTTGTTAGAGAAAGAACGAAACAACTAGAAAATTCTAACGAGGAAAAAAGTCAAATTTTAGATAAGATTAATCATGAATTAAGAGTTCCATTGAATAATATTTTAGGTTTTTTGTATTTATTCAATAACAATGATAATTTAACAGTAGAACAAAAAAGTAACTTTAATATCATTAAGAAAAATAGTCAATATTTACTACAATTGTTTGATCAGATATTGGAATTTTCTAAATTAAAATCAGAAGAAGTATTGATTCAGTGGACGATTGTTAATTTGGAAAATTTAGTCACTTCTATTTTCAGGCAATTTGAACAACAAGCTCAGATGAAACAACTTAAGTTAAACTATTATATTGATCCAGAAGTTTCTCCCTATATAAAAATTGATGAGAATAAGATTAGAAAGATTTTAGTTAACCTTGTAGATAATGCTATTCAGTTTACTAATACAGGTACTATTATCATCAGATTATTTTGTGATAATCAAGCATGGCTTATAGATAATAATGCTAATGATAACATGAATACTATTGATCAAAAAAATCTTTGGATTGAGGTCGAAGATAATGGAAATGGTATTCCTGTAGAAATTCGTAGTAAAGTTTTTGAGCCTTTTTTTAGATCGAACGAAAATAAAGGAGTTGGTTTAGGGTTATCTATTACTTATCAGTTGGTTAACTTAATGGGAGGAAAAATTTATCTAAAAAGTCAATTAGGAAGAGGGACAATTGTTCAATTTCATTTACCAGTGATTATTCCTAAACCTGAAGAGATTCAGCCAAATTATCATAAAAGAAAAGTAGTAAGCTTAGCTGATCATGAACCAGATTATCGTATTTTAGTCATTGATGATCAAGATGAGAGTCGTAAATTACTAATTAATTTTTTACAACCTATTGGTTTTAATACTAAAGAAATAAGTAATTTGAAAGATGCTGTTTATATATCACAAAATTGGCATCCACATCTAATCTTTATAGATACAAAACTGGTATTATCAGATCATGATAGAACAGTAAATGATATCAAAAATTCTCAATCACTGGATGAGATAGTTATTATTGGAGTCGCATCAGGGAAACTTGAAGAGAGTCACGGGGATAAATTACAATTATGGTGCGATGATTGTCTTTATAAACCTTTTGCTATTGAATTAATTTTGGAAAAAATTGGTGATTATTTAGGGGTTAATTACTGTTATGAAAATGAAGAGATTGAAATAATAAGTACAGGAAAAATTATTGAAAAATTAAACCCTCCTGCTTTGAAAATGATGTCTTCAGATTGGCTTAAAGAAGTTTATTGGGCTGCTAGTTCAGGTAATAGGAGTATTTTACAAGAATTAATTCAACAAATACCTGAGAATAATTATTCAGTTACGAGCGGTATGATGGAATTAGTTGATAATTTTAATTACCGCAAAATTAGAGAAATTATTGAACCATTAATTAATAAGCTATGAATATTGAAATAACTCAAAAAGCAAATATTCTTATTGCTGAGAATAAAATCGAAAGTTTAAAATTATTATCAAAAATTCTTGAAGAAGAAAGCTATCAAGTGAGACAAGCAATCGATGGAGAAATGGCTTTAATTGCAGTAGAAACCGAAGTTCCAGATTTAATATTATTAGGAGTTGATCTTGATAAAATAGATGGTCATCAGCTATGTAAAAAATTGAAACAGCAAGACAAAACGGCTGATATTCCTATCATTTTTCTGAGTGAATTTGATGATTTTGAGCAAAAAATAAAAGCTTTACAACTAGGAGGTGTTGATTATATCATTAAACCTTATCAACAGAAAGAATTATTGGTTAGGATTAAAAATCACCTAAAGGTTAGTCTCAAGATAGAAAAAATAAAAGAAAACAATAAACAATTAGAAAAGAAATTGAAATTAATCAAAGTTGCTCAACAATTCCAAAAACAAATACCCCTCGAATCTCACTTATTATATCAAGCAATTACAGCTACTAATAATAGTATCGTCATTACAGATGCAACTATTTCTGAGTATCCTATTGTTTATGTTAATCCAGGGTTTGAAACCATGACAGGATATTCCCCTGAAGAAGTAATGGGAAAAAATTGCCGTTTTTTACAAGGAAATGATCGCCAAAAACCGCAACTCGAAGAGATACGTCATTGTCTGCAACAGGGAACATCTTGTCATGTTACCCTCAGAAACTATCGTAAAGATGGTTCCTTATTTTGGAATGAAATTTCTTTATCTCCCATTAAAGATGAATCAGAAAATATTATTTATTATATTGGAGTACAAACAGACGTAACGGATAAAAAAAGAGCCAATGAACAACAACAAAGATACGAAGCATCTTTACAAAAAATGAATCGAGAATTATATGAACTCAACCAACAATTATATCGTTTAGCCAATATGGATGGATTAACAGAAGTAGCAAACCGTCGCTGTTTTGATGAAACCTTAGAACAAGAATGGCGACGCTTGAGTAGAGAAAAGCAACCCTTATCGCTTATTTTAGGAGATATTGATTATTTTAAACGCTATAACGATAAGTATGGACATTTAGGAGGTGATGACTGTTTGAAGAGAGTTGCAGCTACCTTAGCACAATCTACTTTTCGGCCTGCTGATTTAGTCGCTCGTTATGGGGGAGAAGAATTCGCTATTATCTTACCTGATACTCCCCATCAAGGGGCAAAAGAAGTGGCTCAAAGAATTCTCGACTCCCTGCGTAGATTGAGAATACCTCATAAAGCCTCCGATGTTAAGCCTTATGTCACCATGAGTTTAGGGTTAGGTACCATCACTCCCTCTTTGGATATAGACATCAAATCTTTTGTTGATCAGGTAGATGACGCTTTGTATCAGGCCAAAAAACAAGGACGCGATCGCCTCAAGACTTTCGTCCATCATTCCGATCCGTCCTCTCAGTCTTAAATAACACAGAATTGACCAATATCTTGCCATTCTTTCTCTAATAAATTAATTAACCACTCATCTCCTTGCAGTTGAGCTTTTTTTAGTCGTCGTTCTAAATTTCGACAAAGATTTTGTAAATGAATTTTCGTAACTTCATTGACGGTTACGGTTTCCGCCGGTTGAGTTGAAATAGGACAAACTCGATCCTTACTTCCCTGATGAATGATCACTGGAGACTGAAGGGGATCATGACTGATGGTTTCTTGTCTGGATAAAGTAGAAAAATGGGGTCTAAGATGTCGAGGATATGGGTATTTCCACTTTTGTGTATGATGTCTGTGGGTTATAGTGTGACAACCCATATCCAACCCATTAGTCTGATAATCTTCGATTACACAACGTTCTGAAAATTTCATCTCTACTCTTCCTAAAAAACGTAAGTCAAATTGCCATCAATACGAAAAGTCAAAAAAATTAATTTTGTAGATAATGGATACCGCGATAGGTCATCTGCTTCAGTCCCTGACCATGACGAGATTGAGCATAAGGATGACTTTTCCAATGAACACCCCGATAAGTGCCTTTAATCTCTGTATTGGTAGGTTCTACAGTGACAGGGTCATGATTATAGCGGATTCCACGAAATAGCAGTTTCATAATTGATTTTCCTCCGATCGCCTTTCCCTCATTTTTCCCAAATAGGGTGAGAAAGTTGAGGGTTTTCAAAATCTTTTCTGTATCTATTGTTACATTTTTTTCAAGTAAATGTCAGGACTTCATAAAAATTTAACTGAAGATCACCCGTTTTTCGGGGGATTAATGGTTGATACTAGAAGTGGTCAGCTATCTTGAACTCAAGCTGAGATCAAGTTTTTATGGTTGCGATCGCAAGCGAACTATTGGTTATCCTGCTATTGATTCTATTTAACGCTATTTTTGCCCTGTCGGAGATAGCCCTGGTTTCCTCTCGGAAAATTCGTCTCGAACAAATGAGTCTTCAAGGCGATCGGCGGGCGAAAATTGCCCTAGAATTAGCCAATGACCCCAACCAGATTTTATCCACAGTACAAATTGGCATTACCCTCATTGGCATTTTAGCAGGGGTTTATGGCGGTGCAAACCTATCGGCCCATCTAACAGTCATTTTACAGCGTGTTCCTGGCTTAATGGCCCATAGTGAAGCCATTTCTATCACCATCGTTGTTCTCTGTTTAACCTATCTTTCTTTGGTTATTGGGGAGTTGGTCCCGAAACGGTTAGCGTTGAGTGATCCCGAGGGAATTGCGACATTGATGGCTGTTCCCTTACTATGTGTGTCTCGTTTAGTTTACCCTATCGTCAATTTATTAGGGATTTCTACGGACTTTATTTTATCCTTTCTGGGTATTACCACCACCATCACTGAACCCCCCGTAACCCAAGAAGAAATTAAAGTCATGTTGAGACAGGGAAAAGAAGCAGGAATGTTTGAAGAAGTTGAACATGAAATGGTAGAGAGGGTTTTACAATTAGGCGATCGCAAAGTCAGTACATTAATGACCACTCGTCCCGAAATTGTTTGGTTAAATTTAGAAGATTCGGCTGAAATTAATCGTTACAAAATTGTTCAGAGTACCCATACTCGTTTTCCGGTTTGTCAAGGGAGTTTAGAGGAAATTTTAGGCATTGTTCAAGTCACCAATTTATTGTCTCATTGTTTATCTTGTCAACAATTTGATTTAACAGCTTCTTTGCGACAACCCTTACTGGTTCCTGATAGTACCTTGGGCTTAAAAGTCTTACAATTATTCCAACAGACAGGTAATCATATTGCTTTGGTGGTGGATGAATACGGGATTATTCAAGGATTAGTCACTATTAATGATATTTTAAAAGCTATTGTGGGGGATATTCCCCGCATTGATCAAACCGTGATTCCCTCTATTGTGCGTCGAGATGATGGTTCTTGGTTAATGGATGGAACCGTAGCCGTGGATGAGTTTAAAAAAGTTTTCAGATTGAAAATCATTCCTGGAGAAAAACAGGGAAATTTTCATACGTTAGGGGGATTTGTGATTACTTATTTAGGCAAAATCCCTAAAGCTGCTGATAGTTTTAATTGGAAAGGCTTAAAATTTGAAGTGATGGATATGGATGGAAATCGGGTGGATAAAGTGTTAGTGATGCCCATTAATCAACCTTTATTAAGTCAAACCCCTAACGATATTTATTAATATAATTTCGTAATTTCTCTGTCTATGATGGATTGCTTCAGGGGATTTTTAGGAACAATAAAAGTTTACTGTTAAGATTACCCCTCGTAATGACTACTTAAAACTTGTCATTCCGAGGAACGAGGAATCTTATTAGTGTATTTATGGTAGATTGCTTCGGGGCATTTTTAGGAACAATAAAAGTCTACTGTTGAGATTACCCCTCGCAATGACTACTTAAAACTTGTCATTCCGAGGAACGAGGAATCTTATTAGTGTATTTATGGTAGATTGCTTCGGGGCATTTTTAGGAACAATAAAAGTCTACTGTTGAGATTACCCCTCGCAATGAACACTTACCCTTACGTAAAAACCACAGTAGTTTTAGAGAAATTTTCAAAGTAAAATCCGAAAAAACTCGCAGGTATTTTTTCCCTATAAGGTATATAATTATCGATATTTTCAGCAATTCTAAGGAGGATGGGGTGAATTTTTTTGAATATCATGAATAACGAATAGTAAAACTAATATTGTACCTTTGTTAAAAATTTTCTCAATTTAACACCCTGCGTTTGAATTCCTCAATCTATAATTAGTCATTTTTCATATCTATCCATCATGACCATAACTCAACGCAAAAATCTGAAAACATCCTGGGAAAATGTCTTCGCACTTCTAAAAAAAATAGGAGGAACCACAACAGGGAAAAAATTAGCCAAACAGTGGGGAGGGAAAATAGCTCTCATTTTAGCAGGAACGGCGGCCACTGCAACCCCCGCCCATGCCCTAAGAATTAACCCCACTTATTCCTCCGAAATCGATCTACAAACCACACAAATCATTGAAAATGTTGCTGCTATCTGGGAGCAAGAACTCAAAGATCCGGTTACCTTAAACATCAATTTTAGTTTTGATCCTGCCCTTCCCACTGGTATTTTAGGGGGGAGTAAACCGGCCATGCTTAAGGTTAACTATCGGGATTATTTGACCGCCTTGGGACAAGATGGTTTATCCAATGACGACATTTTAGCGGTTCAAAATAAACTGGTGGACATAGATGATAAAAATGACTATAACGAATACCTAGCCGGTACTCGAGAAAGAAAACGATTCAGGGTTAAAGATACCAAAAACTTTGATCTGCTCATTGATGACACCTTCAATGTTAACAATGGCAACAATACTGGCAACGGCATCTTAGATGACAATAACAATCGTAATAACCGGAAAATTTGGCTCACCCGTGCTAATGCTAAAGCTATCGACTTACTCCGCGCTGACGATGAAAAATTGGATGCCACCGTTGTCCTCAGTAGTGCCGTTAACTGGGATATGAACCCCGATGATGGGATTGATGCCAATGCCTACGATTTTCGTACCGTTGTCCTCCATGAAATTGGCCATGCGTTAGGCTTTGTCAGTGGCTCAGATGCCATGGAACATATGAGCAGCAACAGCACAGGCACCATTGACGATTATAATATCGATTTTGTCACCCCTCTCAATACCTATATGTATTCGACTGAGAGTGGAGCATTGGGAGCGTTCGATTTACGTTCAGGTGCGAGCATCGAAAAATATCTATCCATCGATGGGGGAACCACCGCCGTTACCAATGAGCAAGGGGCGACTGCTTTATTTTCCACGGGGAGTGCTGCTGTCGGGGGAGACGGTTATCAAAACAGTCATTGGAAGAATAATTTGGTGTCTCCTTTGGGTATTATGAATCCTGCCTTAACGATGGGCAGTAGTCTTGCTATTTCTGACCTAGACTTGAAAATGCTCGACCTGATGGGGTGGGATTTAGTGGAACGAACTCGCACCTTAATGGACCAAACTGGACTCGACTGGGATGCCTTTCAACTGGCGTTAGCAGCCAACCACCAAACCATCGTAGATGCCCGTGCAGCAGAATGGGCCCTCCAAAATCCAGGGGAGAGCATCGATGCAGAATTAGCCGCAGAATTGTGGGATTTGTATCAAGATATCGAAGGAGACATCGAACAAGAACTCCTCACACTCAAAGATAATCTGGCTAACCCTGGCGGCTCGGGAGATGATGATGATGATGATGATGATGATGAGTGGGATGATGATGATGTGATTCCTCTCACCCCTGAAGAACAAAGAGCGAATACCAATCAAGCCATTTGGGACCTCATTTACGCCCAAGATAATAAGTTACAACAGTTTTCTCAGGAGGTAGTTGATGTCAACACCAGAGTCCCTCAATGGCTTGAACAAGAGACAACTATCCTTGCTAACACATTACAAAATGCCAATCGAGTAGAAGTCCATAAATTACAAAAAAAGATAGATAACGCTCAAGAAACGGAACAAGAGGTGTGGGAAGATAAGCTATCTCAAGCCTTTGCCCTCTTTTTAGACAATCCTCAAGAAGCCTTAGCCCATATTATCCAAAGCAACGACTTCCATAGTCCGATGGATGGGGGAAGTGGTAGCAGTGGCACCGGTGGCGGTTGGTGGGGCGGTTGGTGGTCCTCCTCCCTAGAAAATTCCGAAGATTTAGACCTCTATAACTACAGTAGAGCCTCTTCTACTCCTAACGAAGTTCAACCCGCTCAATCGGTTCCTGAACCTTCGACCATCATTGCTTTAGTGGCTTTGGGAGGAATGGGTTGGTTAACCCGTAAAAGCAAAAATTAATCTGAGTTCGGGGTTTGGGTTTTATTGATTAAATGCCTTAAAATTAATCATAAATTCCTTATTTTTTCATACTCATAAATCTTATCTAGTCAACAAAAAAATATCAATAAGTTGTGATATTATTAGCTAAATGTACCTGCTTTTTTCTTAATTTGAATTCTTGGAGAAATATTTGAAATTACATACAAATTGATCATGTCTATCAAACCTCAAAAAACCTTAACTCAATCGTGGGAAACCTTCATCTCTCTGGCTCAAACCATTGGGGGAACTAAAGCAGGTAAAAATTTAGCTAAACAGTGGTCAGGGAAAATTGCACTGATTTTAGCAGGTGTAGCAACCACTGCCACTTCCGCTCATGCTTTAGAGATCACACCGACTTACTCCTCAGAAATCGATTTACAAACCACACAAATTATTAACAATGTGGTCAGTGTTTGGGAACAAGAATTAAAAGATCCTGTGACCCTAAACATCAACTTTAGTTTTTCTAATGATCTTCCCAATGGCATCTTAGGGGGCAGTAAACCAGCTATGGTGAGAGTAGATTATAAAGACTATTTAACCGTTCTTGGTCAAGATGCCTTATCCGAAGATGATAAGCGCATTGTTAAACGACAGTTAAAGGGAACACAGACAATAAGCATATTTCCCTCACTCTATAACGCTCTAACCTCATCCGGTGATTCTTCCTCAACCCAAATCTATGAGCCTTCAGTTGATGATGTTTCCTTAATCCAATTCGATAGCTATACAACGGGTGAAGTAGACCGACGAGACTTTCAGGTAGAAGAAACCAAGACCTTCAATCTTCTCATTGACTCGCAATTTAACACTGGAGATTTAGCCAATGTCAGCAGTTTCAGCAGTGCATTAGGGGTCATAGATAACAATGGTAACGACAATAACCGTAAAATTTGGCTGACCCGTGCCAACGCCAAAGCCCTCAATTTAGTTCCTACCCATGACACACAAGCTTTGGATGCTAGTATTGTCCTGAGTAATGCAGTCAATTGGGATATGGATGCCAGTGACGGCGTTGATAACAATGCCTATGATTTCCGTACGGTAGTCCTGCACGAAATTGGCCACGCGTTAGGATATGTCAGTGGTGCTGATGCGATCGAATATTTAGGCAGTAACTCCAATGACTCCCTGACCGATCAAGATTTAACCTATGTCACCCCCATGAATACCTATACCTATTCTGCCATGAGTCAGCTTTTAGGAGCGATCGATCTACGGGTGGGTAAAGGAATTGCAAAATATGCCTCTTTTTCTCAAGGACTCGAGACGTTAACCGATGAAAATGGAATACTCGCTTTCTTGTCCACAGGTAGTTTAGGGGTTGGCGGCGATGGTTACCAAAGTAGTCACTGGAAAAACAATTCTCAGTTGTCAGGGGTGATGAAACCGGCTTTGAAGAAGGGAGAAAGCTTATCCATTTCTGACCTCGATCTGAAATTCCTTGACGGGATGGGGTGGGATTTGATCAATCGTAGTCGCCAGTTAATGGAACAAGTGGGACTAGACTATGATGCGTTTCAAGCTGAGTTGAACAACAATCATGAAACCGTGGTGGATACGGCTGCGACAGATTGGGAAAATTATAATCCAGGGGAAACCATCAAAGACGAATTAGCAGCCGAATTATGGGATTTGTACAAAGATATAGAGCTAAAAATTGAGGCCGAATTATCTGATCTTCAACAAAGATTAGTCGGTCTATCAGATCCTATCCAACAGGATATAGAACGAGCCAACACCTTAGCCAGAATCTGGGATTTGATTAACGCTCAAGACAATAGTTTGCAATCTTTGTCCGTGGAGATGAGAGACGTTGATAATCAAGTGCGTCTTTGGCTTGATCAAGATGTCAATCATTTGGCTGACTTATTAAGGGATGCTAATCGTATTGAAATTCGTACCCTAGACAAGATTTTAGAAGAAGCCACAGATACAGACCGAATCCTTTGGGAAGATAAGCTAAGACAAGCGTTAGCCCTTTTCCTAGAAAACCCAGAGCAAGCGTTAGCCCAAATTAACGCCACCAACGACTTCCATAACTCGATGGATGGGGGAAGTGGTAGCAGTGGCACCGGTGGCGGTTGGTGGGGCGGTTGGTGGTCTTCTTCTGTCGAAAATTCTCAAGATGTAGACTTTTATAATTACAACACCGCCGCCGTTGCTAACGAAGCTGAACCGGCTCAATCGGTTCCTGAACCCTCAGCCATCATTAGTTTAGTCGCTTTAGGAGGAATGGGTTGGTTGAGTCGCAAAAGCAAACATTAATCTGTGTTCGGGGTTTGGGGTTTATATCTCCCCGTCTCCCCCTGCTCCCCCTCTCCCAGTCCCCCCACACTCCCCATCTCCCCATCTCCCCCTCTCCCCACACTCCCCATCTCCCCCTGCTCCCCCTGCTCCCCCTGCTCCCCCTGCTCCCCCTGCTCCCCCTGCTCCCCCTGCTCCCCCTGCTCCCCCTGCTCCCCC
>JASJDN010000019.1 GCA_030065205.1 Crocosphaera sp. | reverse complement strand
TTAAATAATAAAATAAAATTAATTCTTCGACAGAGTTATGGGTTTAAAAATTTTCAATTAATGAGAGAAAAACTATTAGCTTGTCTTTTTACATAAGCTCGACTTATAACCATAACTACGGGAGAGCCATACTGAAGGTGGAAAAGGTAGATACTTAAAACCATCACATTTATATTAACTTGTTTATCTTAGCAGGGAACGAAGAAAATATTGAAATTGTGATTACACCTAATGGAGAAGTATTTTAATGAAATCTATTAACTATACCCAAATGAGCGATCAGGAACTTAAACAATATTTGATTGAAAATAAAGATAATCAAGAAGCGTTTTATGCCTATTGAGATCGTAAACAGCAACAACCTAAAAAAGTAATAATTGGAGTTGATGAATTAGATAACTTGAACCCTGATCAACAAATTGAATTAATTAGTCAACGACTTCAAGAAAAATTCAATCTTTAGTGCGAACTTTATTCAACCATAATTAAACAAGGACATAATAGTATTATGTCCCTACAAATACATCCTTGTAGGGATTTAACACTGTTAAATCCTGAACACTGTTAAATCCTGAATGCTATTAAATTCTTAATAATGAAATAAATATGAGAACTTAAAGTCATGCAATCGGTTAAACTATAAAAGTTATAATCATTTTAATCATCGAAAAATGGAATTGATTAATACAACTTTTTTAGGTTTAGGGTTAGCTGCTGATGCGTTTGCTGTGTCCTTAAGTAGTGGTTTTGTCATTCAAAGAATAAAGTTGAACAAAGCTCTAAAAATTGCCCTATTTTTTGGTATTTTTCAAGCTATCATGCCCTTAATTGGTTGGCTGATGGGTTTATCTTTTCGAGAAATTATGACTAATATTGATCATTGGATTGCCTTTATTCTCTTATTTGGAATTGGTAGTAAAATGATTTATGAAGCCTACAAAAATATCGATGAAGATGAAAAATTTAATCCCTTAGATACTTATACTTTATTAGCTTTAGCCATTGCCACCAGTATTGATGCTTTAGCAGCCGGTTTAGGATTATCTTTACTAAAAACCTCTATTTTATTACCTTGTACCGTGATTGGTTTAATTACATTTTCCTTATCCTTCCTTGGGGTTTTTATCGGTCATCGGTTTGGTGGTATTTTTAACCAGAAAATTGAAATAATTGGGGGCTTAACCTTGATTTTTATTGGTAGTAAAATTCTCATTGAAGATTTAATAAAACCAATTTAAACATCTTATGATACCCTAGGGACTTAAAAGTATCGCCAGGAAACTTAATCCAGTGTCCAGACAAAAATCAGGAATCATCCTCTTACTCGTCTTTTGTATTGCCGTAACCATTATTGGTATTGTTCTTTTACGGGAACTTGACCCCGAAAACTTGCAAGTTTGGTTAGCAGAAATGGGCATTTGGGCCCCCATTCTCTACATGATTCTCTATACCATTGCCACCCTATTTATCCTACCTTCTACCCCCCTTAACCTCACCGGTGGTGTCTTATTTGGTATGTGGTGGGGAACCCTCTGGACAACCCTTGCTGCTTTGTTAGCTGCGGTTATGGCCTTTCTGTTTACTCGTACCATTGGCCGAGACTACATGAGTCGCAAACTCGCCGGAAAATGGGAAGCGATTGATGGGGAAATGTATCACGGGGGCTTATTCTATATGATAGCCATTCGTTTGATGCCCATTATTCCCTATGGTATTGTTAACTTTGCTGCTGGACTCACTTCTATTCGGTTCCGAGATTATTTTGTAGGGACAACCATCGGAACCCTGCCCGGTATTTTACCGTTTGTGATGATGGGCGCTGGGTTTCAGTCCCTTTCTGAAGGGGATATTATGCCCTTATTAGTCTCCTTGGCTTTAACCGGCATTTTAGTCGGAGGAGGAACCTGGTATAGTCGTCGCCGTCAGTTCCCTAAAAAAAAGGTTAAACAAGTTACTCAAGATAACGGTGAATGATCAACATTATAAGAGTTGACTGAGTTTTTTAATAGGCTTTTGCATTGATAATAATAATTCTTCGTACCTATCTAAAATAAACTCAAAATTATACACTTGTTTAGCATAGCCCCGACCTTTTTCTCCCAAAGACTTAACCAATTGAGGGTTTGAGTATAAATGTTCTATTGCTGAGGCTAACGCTTCAGAATCTTCTGGGGGAACCACTAAACCCCCACCACTTTTTTCAATGGCCCTGGCTGCCGTCCCGTTAGCAGGAACCGAAGCAATAATTGCCCTCCCACTGGCCAATAAGACTTGGATTTTTGAGGGCATATTAAAAGAAATCACATTGTGTTTCTGCATCACCATACCCACATTAGCTGCTGCTAACATTTCTGGTAATTTATGTCTCGGTTGAAACGGTTTTAAAATGACATTCTTGGTTTTTTTCCGATGACATTCTCTTTCTAATTTTTCTAATGCTTCTTGTTTACCTACAATAACAACAGCAATGTCGTCAATATGACTTAACTTAACTGCTGCATCGATTAAAATTTCCAACGGTTGAGTTAAAGCGATATTACCTGAATAAAGAACAACAAATTTACCTTCTAAATTGTTTTCTTTGCGAAAGTAATTATTTTCTTGGTCAAGAGGTTTAATAAAGTTAACATCGACCCAATTGGGGATTTCTACTATTTTTTCTTGAGGAACTTTTTTCCCTAAAAGGTTTTCAGTAAAGCCATCACTAATGACACTGATTTTTGTTGCTGTAGAGTAAGCAAAATTTTCTAACCATTGAAACAGTCGAATCATTTTAGGATTGCGAATTAGTCCCACGTGAACGGCTGCATCTGGTAAAATATCTTGTAAATTTAAAACAATGGGGGTTCGATATAACCAACTGAGAATAGCTGCTGGAACACAGACCGGTAAGCCAGGAATGGTTAGAAAAATCACATCAGGACGAGAACCGCTTAAAAACTGGAAAAAACTTAAAATAACAAAACTAATCTCAAATAAAGCCCGATTTTTAAAATTTCTTTTGCGAGAAATCCAGACAAAACTCCTTTGAACCCTCACACCGTTGAGATTTTCCGTTAAATACAATTTACCTTTATACTCTGAAGAAATCTCACTATTAGGATACCAGGGCATGGCTGTAACCACTCGCACGGTATGTCCCCTTTTCACTAACCCTTCGGCTAACTCTGTCATTAAAGGGGCGATACCAATGGGTTCGGGATGATAATTATACGAGTAAATGAGGATGCGCATATCCTGATAATTAAAATTTAAGATAAAGTAAACAAGTTTATAATCGAGAGATTTTATGAGCTACTCGCTGTTAATCATAAGTTATCTTGGTTAAATGTGAATATGTATTTACCTCTAATCTTCTTTATTCAAACTCAATCAATCCTAAAGGTCAAGGGATCACTGGTTCGATATGGCCTATCTTCAATAGAGACATTAAACAATACATCCCTAAAAATGGTTAAGATAGAGAGTAGGCGACCCACTTCCCAGTGCGATTCATGACACCATCTTCTGATAACTATCCTAAAGCATTAATTCGTCCCGTCCAATATCGGGATCTTGACTGGTTAGAAGCCATTACCACTAAAACTGACTATATTGGTAAAAATACCGTTTCTTTTCAAGAACAACTGCAACAAGTTAGACGTTGGTTTGGACTCCTCAAGTTTCTTAGCTGGTTCCCTAACAGCTTTCAAGATCATTTTCGTGTTTATGTGGCTCAGTTACCCCAACCCTCTGAACAACGCTTAAAAGGATTTATTCATATTTCCCCTTTCAACATGGGACGGAGTACCTGGCGCGTCGAACGGGTTAGGGTGGCTTGCGGTCAAGGGGAACCAGAGCTATTAACTAATCCTAAAGGAGTGGGTTCTCAGCTCTTACGTTATTGTTTGGAAAACGTCTGGGAAGCAAGAACTTGGGTGTTAGAAGTTAATATTAATGAAAAAAATACCTTAGCTTTATATCGCCAAAATGGTTTTCAACCTTTAGCCCAATTAACCTATTGGTTATTAGATTCTGACTTATTACGAACCTTAGCGCAACAGAATTCAGAGTTACCCAATTTACTGCCAGTGAGTAATGCGGATGCTCATTTATTATATCAGTTAGATTGTGTTTCGATGCCCCCTCTATTAAGGCAGGTGTTTGATCGCAATCCCCAAGATTTTAAGACTCGTTTTTTAATGGGATTATGTTCTAAATGGCAACAATGGTTCCATCAAAAAGAAGTAGCTAAAGGATATGTTTTTGAACCCCAAAGAAAAGCGGCGATCGGTTATTTTAGGTTAACCCTTTCAAAAAACGGTTCTCAACCTCACCAAGCACAGTTAATTGTTCATCCTGCTTATACTTGGCTTTATCCAAAGTTGTTGTCACAAATGGCACAAATTGTTGAAAAATTTCCTAGTCAAAGTTTAGAATTGGTGTCAGCAGACTATCAACATGAACGAGAAGAATACCTAGAAAAATTAGGGGCAAATCCCATAGAAAATACCTTATTGATGTCTCGTTCTGTTTGGCATAAACTTAAAGAAGCTAAACCTGAAGGACTTCATTTATCAGAAATGTTACAAGGATTACAATCGGTACCTCGTACCCCAATTCCTAGTCGTTTCTCTTGGGCGAAAAAACCAATTAATTTATCAGAAAAAAGTAAAATCAATCCTCAACGACCCCATCATCAAGATGATCACAACGTTTTTGACTCTTCAGAAAAAATAGATCAAGATTAAACCTAAAAAATAGAGTATGAAACCATAAAATTTAATACTTGTGAACTACCCCAACTAACCTATCGGTATAGTTGGGGCTTCTAATAGTAGTTTTCATATCAATAGACTAACGTTTTTATTAAAATATTGTTAAAGAATGTATCCTTTTTTTTCCTTTTGTGTCATTATTTAAAGTAACCATTTTGATCTCCGCGGGTAGTCCCGTCGGAGTTTTTGCTTATCTAGGGATCTTTTTCGCCAAAAATAGGGTTTAGGCGAGTTAAACCCCGAAAATTACCTATTTGTCCTCAGAAAATTAGGTTAATCTCCTAAACAAATACCTAACCCCCTCGCTGTCTTCACTAAGGTTTCCTCCGGATCAACCGTCCGATAGGTTTGGATGGCTTGGGCAATGGGAACGCTGACAATCTGGCGATTTTGCCAGGCCACCATCTGATCAAACTTTCCTTCGGCAATTAAATCTACCGCAGCTACCCCAAACGCCGATCCCAAAAGGCGATCCACGGGGGATGGTATCCCTCCCCGTTGAATATGTCCAAGCACGGTTACACGGGTTTCTGCCCCAGTTTTAGCCCCGATTTGTTCGGCGATGTGTTTGCCAATACCCCCTAAACGATCTTCTCCAAATTGCTTTAATTCCGTAACTTGATCCCCGACTTCCGTTCGTACGGCTTCGGATACCATTACTAAACAAAAATGTTTACCTCTTTCTTGTCGTTGACGGATTTTTTGGCAAACTTTCTCGATTTTATAAGGAATTTCAGGAATAAGAATGACATCTGCACCCCCGGCAATACCAGCAGCTAAAGCAATATGACCTGCGTCTCTTCCCATCACTTCTAAAATCATGACACGGTTATGGCTGGCTGCGGTAAAATGAAGGCGATCAAGGGCTTCTGTGGCAATATTGGTGGCAGTATCAAAGCCAATGGAGACTTCTGTTGCACCGACATCGTTATCGATGGTTTTGGGAATACCTATGAGGTTAATGCCCCCTTGTTGTGCTAAACGGCGTAAAATGGCTAAACTGCCATCCCCTCCAATACCAATTAAGGCATCTAGTCCTAACTTATGATAACCATTAATAATTTCTGAGGAACGATCGCGTAGGGTTCCGTCGTTCATGGGAAACGCAAAGGGATCACCTTTATTGGTAGTGCCTAAAATAGTGCCTCCCATTAACAACAAATTGTCTAATTTATCTAACTCAAATTGGATAAACCGAGGGGGATCACTCATTAATCCTTGCGTGGCTTCTTTGATACCGATGACCTCCCAATCATAGGTTCCGATGGCATGATGCACCACTGCACGAATAACGGCATTTAACCCGGCACAGTCCCCACCACTGGTAAGAATTCCAATGCGCTTTTTCTCACCCATTGCTATATATTCAGTAACTTAAATTACTTTTATTTTTAGTGATTTCAGTAACAACTTGATAATTCTTAAGGAAAATATAATATCTTAAAAAGAATGTTAAACTTCAGTTTATTAATGGTTGAAAAAATTAATGACTTTCTGCACTGTAACAATCATGATGATTTTGTTACAACGGTGTAATATAAAGTGTTTAATGAAAGTTAGATTAATTATTCTTATGTAGAAAACTTACAATATTAATGATATGATATTATTGTGTTGCTCTGTTATTTTATTGGCAGTCAGTTAAGTTTCAATTAGAAACTTTTATCCATTCAAGAAATACTTATTATATTTGTAACTAAGGCTTATGCCAACTTGTCTGTAACGTTTCTCATCTACTTGCAAAAATGACTCTTATTGACTCTCAAGCATTTCACAATCTAGCGATCGCCCTTGGTACTTCTCTGTTTGCTGTATTAGTTTTCTGGGCGTTTTGGTATGCTTCTAGGATGGACTGATGTTCATCATCGTCCACCCCCTGTGAAGTTATTAAAATGGAGCCGAGCAGAGTCGAACTGCTGTCCAGACTGGGTATTGACCTACCGCTCCTTCACAAGCTTAGTCCTTCTGATCCTCAGGACGGGAACCGTTCCTTATCCCGAACGGTGGGATGCTCTGGTGTAGTCTTAGCTTGATAGCCAACCAGAGGTAGCTATTAAGGGCATCCGTTGGGGTTGGTATCTCTGAGTCTTTAACGGAGTCAGATCAGAGATAAGCGACTCTATGAGAGAGTTCTACGCAGCTACTGCTACGCGCTTGAAGCTTACGATGTTGTTCGCAGTTACTATTTTTTTGAGCCTTGGATTTACGAGAGGAGACTCACTCTCGGCTTGTATCACAGTTCGGATTTCGCCAACCTGTCGAAGCCGTTGCGGCCCCATGTAGTCTATCCACATTATAATACAAAGTTTCAAATTTTCACAACGTTACAAATCATTGAGCATTGACTCTATTTTGCTGTGAAGGGAAGGCGATCGCTGTACAGTAATTAAGCTAGTCGTTATGTATTGATGCTTATGTTTCCTATTAACCGTCCCCGTCGTTTACGTCAAAATGCTCAATTACGGCGCATGGTACGTGAAACCATTTTGACCACTAATGATCTAATTTACCCTTTATTTGCGGTTCCTGGTAGGAGTGTAGCGAAGGAAGTGACATCTATGCCAGGGGTTTACCAGCTATCCATTGATAAGATCGTGGATGAGGCCAAGGAAGTCTATGATCTGGGTATTCCTGCGGTTATTTTATTTGGTATTCCTGAAGATAAGGACACAGAGGCAACTGGGGCTTGGCATGATCATGGTATCGTCCAAAAAGCGGCTACAGCAGTCAAAGAAGCGATTCCTGATCTGGTGGTGATTGTAGATACTTGTTTATGTGAGTATACCAGTCATGGTCACTGTGGTTATTTAGAGACAGGAGACTTGACGGGAAGGGTATTAAACGATCCCACGTTAGAATTATTGAAGAAAACGGCTGTTTCTCAAGCTAACGCTGGTGCTGATATTATTGCACCGTCTGGCATGATGGATGGGTTTGTACAAGCGATCCGAGAGGGATTAGACGAGGCAGGATACAATGACATTCCTATTTTATCCTATGCGGCTAAATATGCCTCAGCTTATTATGGACCATTTCGGGATGCTGCGGACTCTGCGCCTCAATTTGGCGATCGCCGTACTTATCAGATGGACCCTGGAAATGCCAGGGAAGCGTTAAAAGAGGTGGATCTCGATATAGCAGAGGGTGCCGATATGTTGATGGTTAAACCGGCTTTATCCTACATGGATATTATTTGGCGCGTCAAAGAAATGACCGATCTTCCCGTTGCTGCGTACAATGTTTCGGGGGAATATTCAATGGTGAAAGCGGCTGCGTTAAAGGGTTGGGTTGATGAGAAGAAAGTGACTTTAGAAACGTTAACCAGTTTCAAGCGTGCGGGGGCTGATTTAATCTTAACTTATCATGCCAAAGATGCTGCCCGTTGGTTACAAGAAGGATAGTTAAGTTTGTTTTGTAATATTTTTTAAGAGCATCTATTGATATTGTTTGGTAGATGCTCTTTATCCGTATTACCATAAAGATATTGACTTGATTATTATGGAATGAAACAAGAGATTCCCTTACAAGTAAATTATGCTGACGAAGATGAATTTCCTGAGAAAGTTTATCAAGCTCCCACTCGTTTGTTGAGCAGTCATCAGACTAACTGGAATGGTATTTATCTCGAAGTTCATAAAACCCCCCCTTATGAAACACCAGAGTTTTCTGGGCACCAGCACGTTATTACATTGTTTAGGCAACTATCTTATACTGAAGATGTCATCAGTAACCCCGTTAAAGGAGCAACTTTTCGTGTCGGAGATATTTCCTTTGCGCCATCTCAAACACTTCATAAATTTTGTTGGACGCAAACACTTGAACCTGTTCATTTAATGTTAGAACCTGACTTTGTGGCTCAAGTTGCTCACGAATTGATTGATCCCGACTGCGTAACCTTGAAAAATTGCCATTTCATATCTGATCCCCTCATCTATCAAATTGTAATTGCTATATTGAAGCAATTAGAAACGAATGCTTTTGATAGTAAATTATATGTAGAGTCAGCCGCTAGTTTTTTGAGTGTTCATCTTCTCAAACATTACTCAACTCACCCCAGGGGACATCGCTCTATTTTGGAGACAAAAAATAAACTAGCTAATTATAAAATAAATCAAGGAATTAACTATATTGAAGCTCATTTAACAGAAAACCTTTCCTTAGAAACAATTGCCAATTATTTAGGGATTAGTCGTTATCATTTCTGCCGTATTTTTAAACAATCAATGGGCTTAAGTCCTCATCAATATGTGATTCAACAGCGAGTGGAAAAGGCTAAACGGATGCTACGGGAAGGAAACCTGAGCATTAGTGACATTGCTTATGCTTGTGGTTTCGCTCACCAAAGCCATTTTAATTATCACTTTAAAAAACTGACTGGGGTAACACCACGAGAATTTATTGCAAAGATATAAAGTTTTTGATCAACAAAAAATTGTAAACTTTTAATTCAAAAATATCAATAACTCGCAAAAACCACAAGAAGCTGCAAGCCTTCTCTAACAACGAAGGTTTAGTCTAGTTATTAGGTGAGTTTAGTTCAAACATCAGGAGGGAAATCAAATGATTACTACGACTCATGGATATGATACTTTAAGGTTCTTTGTCAAAAATTGTAATGTTGGCTTGATTAGTGGATTCATGCTATTACAATTATTTTTTCCTGTATCCTCTTCAGCTTCTTTAGTCTGGAGAGATAGACTATGTGCTACAGAAGCTTTCAACGGTATATGGTTCACAAACAAAACAGGGAACCGAACTCGATATACAGTAAGTGCCAGTGGGCGTTGGTCAGCAGGTGGCGAAAGGAATCAACATGGGCCTGAAGGCTCTCCTTATGGAGACGTTGATCACCCCAATTGGCTACTTGACTCTAGAGTTAAACCAGGTGCTTTGATGTATAGAACTTCATATAGACCAAACACTTACATTCGTTTACCTGGCACAATATCTGTAACTTTAGAGCCTTCTGAATCTATGAACTTTGTGATGAATGAATACCAAGATTCAGGATCATTTAGAGATAACTATGGATGTCTTGACATCGTAGTAAGAGAACGCAACTAGGTTTTGTTTAAACCTTATTTGCCTTATATCAAGCTAGTTTTGGTTATATTTGGACTTGAAGTAAGCTCAAGTCCCATTAATTAAAATATCAATAAGTTATTAATTTTAGTTTAAGAAAATATAAAGACTTTTTTATTACATCAATTCTGTGCTTTAGCCTAGCAAACCTAGCCTTAAAAGTGCTATCTTAAACCATGAAATTTTCTAGTATTTTGGAGAAAAAGACCCTTGGTTTTTAATCTTTCTTTTCTTAAAATTAATTCTGTTACTTGGCACCACAAAATTGTAGCCTTCGGCGTTATTTCAAGCTTCGGTTTCGCCACTCCCTCTTTAGCTGCGGTTGCTAACTTTGATAACTTAGACTCAGGTTTTGCAGGGTTCTCTGTTACGGATAATGGTGTTACCTTTTCAAATTTAATTGGTGGAAACAGATTTGAGCAACCCCAATTTTTGGTTCAATCCAATACTCAATTTGAACCGTTTTTTTCTATTCCCAATTATTTGACTTTTGGCAGCCCTAATACAGAAAATGCGCTGATTGGATCTTTTGGTTCAATGATGATTACACCTAGCCAAGTTTCGGATAGCGTAAGTTTGGATGTATTGACTATAAATCCTAATTTTGGTTCCCCCTTTCCTGCACCCGATAATTCTCTAGTCTTAGATGCCTTTTTTCAAGGAGAGTTCGTGGCTAGAACCTCAGTATTAATATCAGATTTTGATCCATTTGATCGAGCAGGTCAATATTTATCCTCTACCCTATCTTTATCTGGAGTAACGTTTGATGACTTGCAGTTATACACCCCTACCTCTTTCGCTGATGGGGTCATTCCTCTAGCTGTTGATGATGTTATGATTTCAGCAGTACCTGAACCTTTAACTATCTTAGGAACCGCAACAGCGATTGCTTTTGGGACACAATTTAAACGTAAACTTAATCAGTCTCAAAAGAAGAAAAAAGGTTGAGTTTTAGACTTTTAGTTTATTCAACAACAATACACCATTGATGCAATTCATAATCCACACAATTATTGACAATGAGGGGATCTTTTTTAACAATAGCTTCTGCTTCCTCTAAAGAAGCTGCTTGAAATAACAACATTCCTCCCCCATAGTCTCCCCAATATCCTGTTTTTGCTTTATGTCCTTGATCAATTAATTCTTGGACATATTTTTTATGAGCAGGAACATATTGATCAAAGACTTTTTTGTTGACAATTCCTGTTTCAATTTTTACAAACCAAGGCATAACATTAACCCTAAAAACATTGAATATCAGTAATCTTTGTAGTTTATCATAGAATATAAATGACCTCCTGCTCATCAATAATTTTCTTAGACTTTTATGATTAAAAAATTTACATCATAAGTCACTTCTATTTGATTAGGATAGCATTGATTATTCCAGTAACTAATTAACTGCTTCATTTGAGGAGTTGATAGCTTTTCTTGTTTCAAATTACATCCTGCACCAATAATCTTAAGACTTCTAAAAAAATCGGCTGCATTGTTATATTGTATGGTAATTTTTTCTTCATATATATAAATCTTATGAGGCGGAATTGATAGTTTTTGTATTAATTCTATTGTATTTGGTAATTGATTTCTAGTGAAAGGTAAATTTAATTGATGACACATTTTTTTCCATTCAGGAAAACTTCGATCATTAGGAAAAGCAAGTAATAAGCATCCTTGAGGTTTTAAACTATTAATTAGGCGATTTAAACTATTAACAATATCGTCAAACCACTGCACAGTAAAACTACTAATAATAGCAGAGTATGTATGGTTATCTGGTTTGATCGTTTCTCCATCTATTTGTCGAAACTGAATTGAGTTTTTTTGATGTTCACAAATTTCTAAATTATTGGCACAATAATTGAGCATTTCTTCTGAAATATCAATAATATCCAAATAATGATTAGGAAACTGTTGAATCAGTCCCTGAGTAACGAAACCTGTTCCGCAACCAATTTCTAAAATTGACCCATCAGGGATAGAGTTAGCATATTTCTCTGATAATTTTAACAGATTTTCAGCACATTGTTTTTGAACTTGAGAATGAGATAAGTAGTTGATAACTCCTCTACTAAAATTTTTGGCTATTTTCTCTTTTTGTTCAGACTTAGTTAATTGAATTAGTACCATAATTGTCGATTTCTCCTAATACTTGGTTAACAATAGGTAAACAAGAGTTGATATTAGTAAAAGGTAAAGTATGACCAACTCCCTCTATACTAAAATATTTAGTATTCTGATTTAATTGATTGACAAATTCTTGAGCATAAGCTGGCTTAAAAATTCGATCTTTTGAACCTTGGATTATATAAATTTTAGGTATTTGTTTAAGAATATTTATATTGACAATCGATGTATTTAATAAACTTAAATCTTGTTCTAATTTTTCCCAGTTGACAAAACTATAATTTTTAGAGATATAAGGAAAGGGATAATAACATTTTTTATAAAATGATTCTAAAACTTTTTGAGGATTATTTTTAAACTCATCTATCATTAACTGTAAAGCATATTTTGATTTTTTTCTTTGCTTTTCATTGTTAGGATGAAATTCAGAAAAACTATTAAAGAGTATTAAAATTTTTGTATGTTTTAGTTGTTCTAGAGGACATAAATGTAACCCAAAAGAATGAGCAAAAATAATTTTAATTAGATTATTATCTCCAAATTTTGGATTATTTTCATCTTGGAAATAACCTCTATCATAAATTTTAAATTTAAAATTACTTGATAAAATTTTGTGCCATTCTATCCAGCAGTTTCTATCAAAACCCCAACCATGATAAGCGATAATTTCTCCTTTAATTTTCATGATAATTTCGCAGTAACGAAACAAGATAATCGATATGTTCAGGCTGATGTTGACTAGATAAAACTAAACGAATCCTTGAGGTATTTTTTGGAACAGTTGGCGGTCTAATTGCAGTCGCTAAAATACCATGATTTTCTAAATATTCTGATAGATTCAACGTCTTTTTTTCGTCACCAATAATTATAGGAATAATAGGAGAATGTGAACCAAAAACTTGATAGCCTAAATTTTTCAGCTTTTTTTGTACATAATCAATCTGGTGCAATAAATAATTTCTTTGTTGATCTAAACTAGGAATCATATCAACAGCAGCTTCAATAGACGCAATAACAGCAGGAGGTAAAGCGGTTGTATAAATAAACCCTGGACAACAATTAATCAGATAATCACGTATCAGTTTAGAGGTAGCAATAAAAGCACCAAAACTGCCGATTGCTTTGCCAAATGTTCCCAAACTGATGTCAATTCCTAGCTTGTTTGCAGTCAATCCCATCCCGTTCTCTCCCATGATACCTAAAGCATGGGCATCATCGAGGTAAAGAAGTGTATTGTATTGTTGAGAAAGTTGAATCAAAGCATCTACATCACTTCTATCTCCTTCCATACTAAAAACCGTCTCAGTGACGATTAAAATGCGATTATAGCCTTGTAAAATAGCTTTTTTGAGTAATCTATCCAGATGACTTAAATCGTTGTGTTGATAGCGTTTCCATTGGGCTTTACTTAAGAGAATGCCTTGTAAGATGCTATTATGAACCAAGCGATCGCATAACACTAAAGATTTATGATCGACTAAAGTAGGAATAATTGTCGTATTTGCTTGAAATCCAGTGTTAAATAACAGTGCAGACTCTTTATTACAGAGTTTTGCTAATTTTTTCTCTAATTTTTCATGAATATCATAAGTTCCTGCCACTAAACGGGATGCAGTTGATCCGTTTCCATACTGGTTAAGATAGTCTTGAGAAGCTGCAATAATTTTAGGATTTTTTGAGAGTCCTAAATAATCATTTGAGCTAAAATTGATTAAAGTTTTGCCATTTTTGACAACAGTAACCGCATCTTTTGGATAAATACTATTTAATTGTCTGAAATTATTATTATTTTCTCTTTCTTGTAACTCCCTTTCAATAAATTCTAATTTATTACTGTGATTAAGCTCAAAATTCATAAAATTTTCCAAATATTTAAAAAAGTATTAATTTCTGATATAAACCCTCAAAATAATGAAACTCCCCTCAATATCATTTATAAACTTTGCGACGATGACCTATTTTTAGCACTAGGACGGTTAAAGCTTCGTCTTCTATCAAACAGATAATGCGGTAGTCGTCAACACGGTAACGCCACAATCCTTTCATGTCTACCGTTAAACCTTTGCCAAATCTTCGAGGATTTTCATCAGTAGCAAGGCGCATCTTCAGATAATTTGTGATTCGATTTTGAATGGTGGGGTTAAGTTTCCTCAGTTGTTGGAGGGCTTCATCCTTAAATATGACCTTCCAAGTCAAGTTCTGCCTCCACCTCTTCAAGAGTCCACTGTCTGCTGGAACTTGCTAAAACTTTTTTGGCATCTCTGATGTCTTTCATATCTTCCATCAAATCCTCTATTCCCCTATAGATGGCTTCCTGCACCAGATCATCTTTATCCCGCCCGGTTTCTCTAGCAAGAAAGGCAAGGTTTTGTTCAATATCCTGGGGTAAATTCAAGGGTTGCATTTCCATCATGTTTTTTTCTCCACTATATTAACCATATTACATTTAATCAGATTTATAATCAGTGTGTAGGTTGGGTAGAGGAACGAAACCCAACAAAATGAGATAGAAACAGTAAGGTAAGCATTGCCTACCCTACATTAATTGATAACTTTAATCTTCTTTAACTTTCGGCTTATAAGTTGATTTTACCTGTAATTCTTTTAACTGTTTGCTATCAACTGAAGCCGGAGCTTCTGTCAATAAACAACTGGCTTGTTGTGTCTTAGGAAAAGCAATAACATCACGGATAGAGTCCTCTCCTGCTAATAACATAACCAGACGATCTAACCCGTAAGCAATACCCCCATGAGGAGGGGTTCCATATTCAAATGCTTCTAGTAAAAAGCCAAATTTGTTATAAGCTTCTTCTAGGGATAAACCAATGGTTTTAAAGACTTTTTCTTGGATTTCTTTCTGATAAATCCGTAGGCTTCCCCCGCCAATTTCTACTCCATTATAAACTAAGTCATAAGCTTGCGCTCTTGCGGTGGCTAAATCATCTAAATCTGCTAAATTAGGAGCGGTAAAAGGATGGTGTAATGCCTCTAATCTTTTCTCATCAGCGTTCCATTCAAACATGGGAAATTCTGTGATCCAAAGCAAGTTAATCTTGTCAGGATCAATTAAATCCATGCGCTGTCCAACCACTAATCTTAAGCGAGATAACGACTTATTAACTGTGTCCGTATCCCCTGCACCAAATAATAATAAATAGCCAGGTTTTGCACCAGTTCTTGCCAATAATTCTTCTTTTTGTTCCTCAGTTAAATTATCTTTAATGGCACCAATTGTATCTAGTTTATTATTTTCTTTTACCCGAATATAAGCAATTCCTTTTGCCCCTGCATCCGTCGCTTCTTTAAATAAGTCACCCCCTGGTTTAATCTGAACGTTAGAGATAACATCATTGCCCCCAGGAATGGGTAAAACTTTCACTTTCCCCCCATTTTTTACCGCCCCTGAGAACACCTTAAACCCACTATCTTTAACAATATCAGATACATCAACTAAAGTTAAATCAAAGCGAGTATCCGGGCGATCATTGCCGTATTTTTCCATTGCATCTTGATAAGTTAAGCGAGGAAAAGGACGGGGTAAATCTATATTTTTAACGGCTTTAAAAATAGAACAAACTAATCCTTCATTCAAGTCTAAAATTTCATCTTCAGACATGAAACTCATTTCCATATCCAGTTGAGTAAATTCAGGCTGTCTATCGGCCCGTAAGTCTTCATCTCGAAAACATCGTGCAATTTGATAGTAACGATCGCAGCCTGAAACCATCAATAATTGTTTAAATAATTGAGGAGACTGAGGTAAGGCATACCACTGTCCTGGGTTCACTCTAGAAGGTACTAAATAATCTCTCGCTCCTTCAGGGGTTGAACGAGTTAGGATAGGGGTTTCTATTTCCATAAACTGCTGTTCGTCTTCGAGATAACGACGCATTGCTTTAACCACAGCATGACGTAATTGTAAATTTTTGGCCATGCGATCACGTCTTAAATCTAAATAGCGATATTTGAGACGAGTTTCTTCCTTAACTAACTCTGCTTCCAAACTAGAAACCACAAAAGGTAATTGTTTATTCACCCCATTTAATAACTCAATGGACTCCGCATAAATTTCTACTTCTCCAGTCGCAATTTTGGGGTTTAAAGACTCAGGGGGACGCTTACTAACTTGTCCAATAATTTTGACCACATACTCGTTGCGTAACGTCTCAGCGATAGGATAGGATGTAGGAGTACGTTGGGGATCGCTGACAATCTGCACGATGCCCGTGCGATCGCGTAGGTCAATAAAAATCACGCCACCGTGATCCCGACGGCGATCAACCCATCCAAAGAGGGTGACAGTTTTCTTAATATCCGTTGCGTTTAAGTGGTTACAATAATGGGTTCGCATCTGAAATTTATCTAATTTGTTATTGGACTTAGGTCGTGTATTTCTAATCCTTGACACTGACCAAAATTGAGACGTACTTCCTATTATCTCTTATTGTTGTCCGTTTAAACTGTGTTAGGTTTAACGCTGTGTTTTTTTTAAGATTCAGTTTATATTTTTGCTAAGTTCATTCAATTTTCTTATTGTTAACAAATTAACTTTTGTTAACAAATAGTTTGATGATAGAGGATTAGTTACCAATATCTTCATCCCATAATCTAGGGTTATTTTCAATAAATTGTTTCATTAATTCTTTACATTCTCTTAAGTCCCAATCAATCACTTCCACCCCATGAGACTCCATAAATTCTTTGGCCCCTGGAAAGGTTTTAGACTCTCCTGAAATGACCTTTTTAATCTTAAATTGAACCACAGCACCAGCACAGAGATAACAAGGCATTAAAGTCGAATATAGCACCGTATCATAATAATTACCAATTCGTCCAGCATTGCGTAAACAATCGATTTCTGCGTGGGTAACAGGATCATTATTTTGGACTCGTTTATTGTGTCCTCTACCAATAATTAGATTATTTTTAACTAATACCGAACCAATAGGGATTCCTCCCGCTTTTAACCCTTGTTTCGCTTCAGCAATGGCTGCTTCCATAAACTGATCCATAGTGGCAATTTTCCTAATAAATTAGTTATGCAAATGATTCAATGAAGGTAAACGGGATAATAAATTATTCCTTAACGCTTCAAAATATAGAGATAAAGGAAACTGATAATATTCTAGAACTAACCAAAGTAAACAACTCAGATGAGAGATAAACGTTAATCCTACCCAAAACCACCCTAACCAACCCAAAGGACTATCAGGTAACACAGGAAAAAGATACACGCCGGCTGCTACAATTAAGGTTGGGAGAACAAGAAAACCTAAGGCCAAGAAACGATAACCCCATTGAAAGGTTTGAACAGAACGAATATTTTGCCAGCGTTTTCCCGTCCAATACCAAGTCAAGGGGAGTTGACTATCAACAATAGTAATTGCTTGCTTATCAAGATTAGCTGTGAAAATATGACAACAAAAATTGCAAGAAAATGCTTCCATCAAAGGTAAAGTGGCAATCTCTCCATGACGACAGACAGGACAATAATAGGAACTATAATAGTTTAATAGAGTTGAGGGTGGACGAGAATCTAACATAGAAACAGGAAATTGAAATAAACTTAAGCAAGATTCGGGGGAATATTTTTAATTTTGGGAGGGGTTAATTTTAAACGGCGTAATTGTTGCTGAATTACATTTTGCAGTTTAGCACGAGAAATTTCGGTTTGCTGCTCTTTGTTGCCCGGAAGATCCCGAAAAATAATACTATCAATAGATTCTACAGAGAACAACTGAAACAATAAATGAGTCACAGGAACAGAAATAATACGAATTTCAGGATTAATAATACCTTGAAAGGTCTCAGCATCTTTTTTGGTAGCAAACGCATAAATAACCCGTTTCTCTTCTTTAGGATTTTTGCGGTTACTTAATGTGGTGACTAACCAAGAACGATTTTTGCCATGTAAGACATAATATTTTTCATGTTGAAGCTGACTGGCAAAAAATTTCAGGGTTGGGGCCACCGCTTTTTCCATCACTGGGATAGGGACACCGTGCTGAGGTGCTTCATGAATGAGCGTTTCTAATTGTTCTTCGTAGTACACTTTTTCCTCCATTAAACGATCAATAAGTAGATTTACTCTACAGGTTATGGATTTCCCTATTTTTATGTTAGCTTATTAACCAACTTTTGAAACAGTTAGAATTGCACCAAAAAATAGAAAATATTTTAAAATCTGATATATTTTGTAATCATGTTGATTGCGTTAATATTAAAGGAATGAACAAAATGTTATGAAACTCAACAATAGTTTGCGGTTATTAAGGGGTAAAAACTTAACGTTTCACCCAACTTATAAGTAGGGATAAATGATCAATTATCCCCACAGAAAAAATAATAGATTTACCAACAAATTAATGGTTCAGGCAACTTCCATCTTCTTTATGAGGAGTGGGTGCTAAAGTGGGGAGATTCTCGTTAATAACGCCATCAATGGCTGCGATGGGATCGGTTTCTGAGGTAATATAAACGGTAATGCCACGACGACTTAAACGCTCTTTTAAGCCAACTCCTGCTTCCCCTGTAATTAGAATACTCTGGTCTAAAGGATGGGGGGTAATATCATCATCATGGAGATCATGGAATGTGGGTTGACTCTGAGGAACTTCTAATTTTTCAAGTAAAGTTGGTTGTGCATTTTGAGTTGCTTCATATACTAAGAATTTTCGAGCGCGACCGGTTTTTCCTGTAATGGTCTGAAAATCATCACTCACAAGGGCAAATTTCATAATTTATTGACCTCATTCTAGCCTCATTTTAGTTTCAGAATATTAACATAGGATAGGAGATGAACCCTTAAAACTAATAAAAAATTAATGGGAAGAATCATGAACTATTCGTGTCAAATGAAGCAAAAGTAAACGGTCATTGCGAGGAGGCAGAACCTTTTTGGCAGTTGAGTTTGAGGCTTAATTCTGCCTCCGAAGCAATCTTTAACAACATCCACCAAAAACAATAGAGATTGCTTCGGGGGATAACAACTAGAAATCAGACTCTAGTAATGCTTTACACCCTCGCAATGACTATCAAGAAATAACAATTTACTATTAATTAAAATTAAGTTAAAGCTTGAGCCACTTGAGATAACTGTTGAGGATTTAAAACATTGCGTAACGTCTGAGCAATATGACTCGGATCTAAACTAACTAAAACATAAGGTGATTTTGCTGAAGCTAATTGTTTTAAAGCTTCACTTACTTCAATTTTTTCTTCTTGTTGTAGTTCAATATAATCACTATTTTGCTTTAATTCTTTAATAATCACAGGAGCTAGGGTAGCATAAGAATGTTGAGAATTAGCAATGGCCTCTGACGCGATTTGAGTTAAATGTTGCCAACTATCAACATCAGGAAACAGCTTACCTAACTGCCTACATATTTGTTGTAAACTTTTGCGATTTTTAGTGTTTGCTTTCTCTTGAAATAAAGATAACATTTGGGTCAAGAAACCTTTAACCTGAGCAAAAACATCTTCATCACTGAGACTCTCATCTTCATTGAGAATTTTATTAAGATAAGCTTGGAGTTCCACAAAAGAAGGTTCGGCTTCCTGAACAATTTGATCGGCTTCTTCTGTATTTAAACCAAAGGTTCCTTGGAGTTTTTCGATTAAATTTTGTAAAACATCATAGCCCTTTAAAAACAAAGATTCTAACTTTTGATCCGTCGTAATCTTATTTTCTCTGAGAATTTTAAACGCATCTTCTAAGCGGTGAGCAATTTTTTGAATGCTACTATACCCTAACATAGCGGCTCCCCCTTTAATGGAGTGGGCTGCCCGAAACATCTCATTCAGTCGTTCTTGATCTTCCACTACCGCAGATAGTTCTAAAAGTCCCGTTTCTAGGGTTTCTAAATGTTCTTTTGCTTCTTCAATGAAATAACCGAGTATTTTTTGCTGATCCATAATGGTTCCCCCCTATAATCTATCAGATAGTGTTAATGAAACTAAGAGCATCTAATTGTTGAGCCTACACTTTTATAATTCCCTGAAATAAGCAAAACATAACAACGTTAGTTCTGTGTTAAGGGTTTTCGGTTTGGGGTTAAGTAAACACACAAAATTAATTACATAAAAACGGTAGGGTGGGAAATGCCGGCAATAAGCTCTAGATAAGAGTTTTAGCTTTTTATTGGGCATTGCCCACCGTGCAACTAATTTTGTTTAAGCACTTATTACTTTTTCAACGAGATAGTAAGGGTTAAGGGCTGTTAAAATTTGTCTAATCATGGTGCAATTAGAGAAAGATTGTCATAATGTGATTAATTTATCGTTTTAAAGTCTGGCTAAAGCTAATAGTCGCAGTTAACCCATAAACAAAATTATCCGAAACAAGCGGTAATTATGGAAAAACAACACCAAAATCCTAACAGTTCCCTATCTTTTGTCCCTATTCTCTCCCTTAGTGTCATAGGATTTCTTGGGTTAACTTTGCCTCAAACCCCTTCAACCCTGGCCCAAGGGGTTCTTTCCCCTCCTTCTCAAGAACCCTCAGTTCCCACTGTTCCCCCTCCGTTACCCTCTTTAGAAGAGATCCAACCCCCCACTCCTACCCCCTTAGAAACCTCTCCCGTTAACCCTCCCATTGAAGGAACGGTGATGGTGAAACAGTTTAACTTTGTGGGGAGTACGGTGTTTAGTGACGAAACGCTCGCTGCTCTTACCCAAAGCTTTCTCGATCGCCCTATTTCTTACGGGGAACTCACCGCAGCGGCCAGCACCATCACCCAATATTATATCGATAATGGTTACTATACCTCTGGGGCCTATATTCCTGAACAAAGCGTAGAAAATGGGGTGGTTACCGTTGAAATTTTAGAAGGGAGTTTAGAAGATATTGAAATTACGGTTCAAGGACGATTAAACGAAAGTTATATCCGCGATCGCATTCAGATCGCTTCCCATACCCCCCTTAACGTTCCCCGTTTATTAGAAGCTCTACAATTATTACAACTCGATCCCGTTATCGATAATATTCAATCAGAATTGGCCAGTGGCCTTACTCCAGGGACCAATATTTTAAAAGTAAACGTTGTCACCGCCGATACCTTTGATTTTCGTGTCACCCTGGATAATGGAAGGGTTCCCAGTGTGGGGTCGTTTCGTCGGGGGGGAACCATCACCGAACGGAATATCACAGGAAACGGCGATCGCTTTAATATTGCCTTTCGCAACAGTGACGGTAGTAACGATGTGGAACTGAGTTATACTTACCCCTTCAACGCTTATAATGGCACCCTTACCGCCGGTTATCGTTCTCTCCCCAGTTGGATCATTCAACCGCCCCTAGATGAATTAAATATTACCTCAAATTACGATAAATATTGGTTTACCGTCCGTCAACCGGTGATCCAAAACCCCACCCAAGAGTTAGCGGTGGGACTCACCTTCGATCACCAAAAAAATCAAACCGATTTAGGGATTTTAGGGAGAGGGTTTCCTATTACCAATGGGTCTGATGAAAATGGACGAACCTTTATCACCACCGTCCGCTTTTTTCAAGAATGGACCGAACGAGACCAAAAACAAGTAATTTCGGCGCGATCAGAGTTAAGTTTTGGGGTGGACGCGTTGGGAACCACCGAACCCTTTGACGCAGCTTTTAATCCGAATGTAGCTGAAACCACCTATTTTATCTGGCGAGGCCAGGCCCAATGGGTTCGTATCTTAGCCCCTGAAACCTTATTTTTAGTGCAAACCAATATTCAAGTGGCCGACCGTCCGATTATTCCCATGGAACAATTTGCGTTAGGGGGACTGGGAAGCGTTAAAGGGTATCGTCAAAATTTACGCTTAACGGATAATGGCTTTTTTACCAATATGGAACTGCGTTATCCAGTGTTCGAGTGGGACGAAGAGTCGATGGTGGTTCAGTTAGTTCCTTTTTTTAATATTGGAACCGCTTGGAACAATGGACGACCCGAAATTAGTCCTGATACCTTAGCATCGGTGGGTTTAGGGGTTTTGTGGCGCATTAGTGATAATTTTAACGCCCGTATTGACTTTGCTTGGCAATTAACGGATGTAGAAACTCAAGAACAAAACTGGCAAGAAAATGGAATTTTGTTTACCGTTGATATGGGAATATAGAACAGAAGTCATACCAAATTCGCTTATCATCGTAGAGTAATATTCTTTCTTCCCCTGCTCCCCTGCTCCCTCTGCTCCCTCTGCTCCCCCTGCTCCCCTGCTCCCCCTGCTCCCCTGCTCCCCCTGCTTCCCCTGCTCCCCTGCTCCCCTGCTCCCCTGCTCCCTCTGCTCCCCCTGCTCCCTCTGCTCCCCCTGCTCCCCCTGCCTCCTGCCTTCTTCAATTAGGATAAGCACCATCTCGACCGGCTTCTTTAGCTTTATAGAGGGCGATATCGGCTTGATCAACTAGGTTTTTGGGTGAAAATGATCGATCAGGAACCATACTAGCTGAACCGCAACTAACGGTTACATAATCACTAACGCGAGAGGTTTCATGTTCTAACTGTAAGGAGCGAATGGTTTCACAAACTCGTCCCGCAGCAATCATCGCAACCGCAGGATTAGCATTAGGTAAGACGATAACAAATTCTTCCCCACCAAAACGAGCCGCTAAATCCGTTTTTCGCACTGCACTGAGAATTCCTTGGGCGACTTCTTGTAAACATTTATCGCCTTCGGGATGGCCGTAATGATCGTTATACAATTTAAAATAATCCACATCGCATAGAATAATAGATAACGGCATCTTTTTTTCTTTATGTTCTTCCCAGATTTGAGCTAAATAACTATCAAAATAACGGCGATTATGCAGCCCTGTCAAACTATCAATATAGGCAATTTTCTGCCAAGTAAAATTCTGATAAATAGGAACCGAAAAAGCAGATAAAAACATAGCCAATGCTGGAGCAATAACTGGTACCCACCAACCATTTAGAAAAATAAAATAACATCCTCCCACTAAGAAAATACCAGGGATTAGGATACTAATTAATAATACACTGGTGAAAGAATACACTTTATGTTGACGAGTCCGATTAACAACCATTTCCCAACCAACGATCGCTCCCATTACAGAAGAAATGAAAATAAATGTCCATTCTAATTCATTAGAAATAACTCGGATTAATGGTCGTCCATCGAGAGCAGCACTCAAAATTTTACTGCTAATATTAGCGTGAATCACTACCCCTCCTGTGCGTAAGGGATGGTCACTTAAAATACTACTAAATGGAGTATAAAATTGATCGTTTAAACTTTCAGCGACGGAGCCAATAAAAATAACTCTTCCGCGAATCAAATTACGATTAAAATTATTTTTTAATAAGTCTCGTAACGAAATTGTATCAAATTTATCTTCTAATCCTCGATAATTTAAAAGAACTTGATATCCTCCACTGTCAGCATTAATATAAGCACCGTCATTACTATGTAAAGGTTCAAAGACCGCTTTTCCTAACTGTAATTTAGCATTATTTTCTTCTCCTTTTTCGTCGATTACCGGCGTTAAGGTAATGTCTTCTTGCGCTAGATAATCTAATGCTGCTTGAGTACCTAAAGAGGTTTGAATCTCTCCATCAGGCCGTTGAAGCGATAATAAAGCTCGACGAACTTTACTATCAGGATCAACCACTAAATCAGCTAAAGCAACTTGTTTTTTTTCTGCTAAAATAGGGGAAGGTGCAACAGGACGACCACTGACTTTTTCCACCCCAATTAAGTTCGGTGTTGACTCAAATACTTCTACTAATTGATCATGACCCGGTTCTACCACTAAATCCCGATAAATATCTAAGGCAATAATTCTGGGGTTTTCTTCTTTAATAATGTTTAATGTTTTGGCAATAGTTTCATCGGATAGCGGCCATTGATCTAACTCTGTTAAATCACTTTCATCAATGGTAACCAGGGTAATTCTTTGAGAAATTTCTTCCTCTGGACGAAAACGAAAAAACTGGTCATAAGCTGCCCATTCTAATATCTGTAATACCCCTAAATGATTGACTCCGATTACAATCGCAGTGATACTAGGGGCAGTAATTAATACCGCTTGCCATTTTTCATAAAACGTTGCTAATTTTGAACCAAGTTTTTCTAATAATCTTGACATTAGACTATCTAAATCTTAAATATCTTTTATTTTTTATAATGGAAAATAGAGAACAAAGAATAACGAATATAACTTTTAAGATCCAACAAATAATTGATAAAAGAGACGCTTATAAAAACGCCTCTGGAAGTGATAATTATTGCTCAATCAAGCTTATTTACGAGCAATAACAGGCTGAGTGGCGATACTATCAAGGTTGCTGGCTTTTAAGACGCTAGACCAAATGCTACTTAATTGAACGTTATTGGGTTGTTCGAGTTTGAGAGCCATTAATACTGTTAGCATATCATACCAAAGCCCCGCTTTTCCTAACAAGTTAGCCGTTTCTAAAGAAGGGTTTTGCTGCCAATCTTGCCACTGACCGGTAACGTTTGCCCCAGGATTAACCCGACGAATCGTCCCCGTTACCGCAGGATCATCCGGTAACAATTTATCCCCACATAACATCACAAACGACCATTGATAATCATTTCCCACCACTAAAGATGGGGCATTAGCCGGTAAATTAACTTTAACAATACCCCCTTTTTTATCGATGGGTAAAAACGTTTGATAATGCTGGCCATTTTTGTCATCTTTGAGGCTAAAAAATGCCTTTTTAGCCGTCGTTTGGGGAATATACACGAAAATACTGGGTTGAGATTGTACCGTTAACCGTTGCACATCAGCCGGAACCACTGCCGTCAGATAAGGATCGGTGTTTTTAGCATCTTGAGGACATTTGCCGTCATCACGGGAGGCACCTCCTTGAGAATCTTTCGGGCGATCGCCGTTAGGAGGAACAAAAGTCACATTACTGGCAAACAGTTCTCCCTGACTGGGTTGCGCCTGAACCAAACCCAAAGGATCAAGGAACAGGGTGCTAGACAACACACCGAATACTAAAGCAGATTGTAAAGTTTGAGGTTTCATAAAGTTAAATAAGGAGGTTAAGCAGTATCAACCTTGTTTACAGCCAATTACCGACTAAAACAAAGGCCGACCAATAAAAAGGATGGGAGAATTCAGGCGAGCGCAATAGGGAAAGCTGTGCTTGACGCAAGGCTTCCGCTTTGTTTTCTTGAGCCACACTGGCTTGATTGAGATTACGATAGAGATCGGTCATCAATCGTGCCGTTGATTGGTCTTTAACAGACCAAAGGGTGGCGATGGTACTACGGGCCCCCGAACGAACGGCCATTCCTGCTAACCCTAAAGCAGCTTGTTTATCACCACTGGCGGTTTGACAGGCACTTAAGACCAATAACTCCACCGGATTTTCGGTAGCTTGTTCACGGGTCCGCAGAATCTTTTGGAAGTCCCGAACCCTGATGGTATCTTGCCAAGCAAGCACGAAGGTTTCATCGGGGTTGGAACTAAATTGTCCATGAGTGGCTAAATGCACTACCGCTAACGGAGAGATGGTTAGGGCATTTTGGAAGCCACCACGGGTAAATTCTTGATTGATTAACTGTTCTGTGGGGATCTCTTGGCCAATTTCTTGTACTTCTGTTTCTACCCCAGGTAAAGCGGAAAATCCCAGATTGGCTTCACTCACACCCGCTACTACCGCTTGTAACAATTCAGGGTCTAAATTTCTGGGGTCTACTAATTGTAGCCCTGGGGCCAAGGCCACTTGATATTTTTCGATGAGATACTGTTGGCCATCGTGAAGGGCGGCCATGGGTAAATTCCGTAGAATACCATCAAGAACAAACACCAACGTTTTGATCTCTTGTTGCTCTAACTGGGTTTCAATGGGGTCAATGAGCCAGTTATAGACTTGTTGGGAGAGGTTGAGGCGAATTTGATCAGAAAAGGCGGGATTTAAGGCTTGTAATAGCTCTTCTAGGGTGTTTTCGACTTCGGTTTTGGGCTGTTGAACTTCATGATAATCGAGGGGTTGACCCGGCAAAGAAACAATTACTCCTAAGCGATCGTCTAAGATGACGGGATAGATAACCGCCGCATTACTATCAATGTCATCGATTTGTTGGGGTTGGGCATCTAAACAGGCTTCACGGAAAAAGTTTTCCAGTTCGGCTAGTTGTAGGGATTCGATCACCTCGCGGGCTTCCGCTAAATTTCTTTGGGGAATGGCTTGGCCAGGACTGTCTGGGGTTAACAATAAACTCACTAAATCTCGATAAACCGGTTCGACACTTTCTCGAAAGGAAAATTGTACCCCGGCATCGATGGCTAGTAAATCGTTGCGAATGCTTTGTAAGGTTTGAACGGCTGCTTTATTGGTGGCGATCGCTCCTTGACGGTTTCCTTGCACTTTCATCAACCGACTCAGTTGCCATTGCCATTGATAGGTCATCTCGTTCCCTTTCACGGTTTGCGCTAGTTGCAAGGCTTCTTCGGTTAAGGGTTGAGCGGTTGCCCATTGTTGTTGTTGTTCGTACAATTTGGCCAGGGTTCCCACGGCGTAGGACGTAGCGCGGTCATCGTTTAACTGTTTGGCCTGTTGTACTGCCTCGTTTAAGGAAGCAAAAACCGTTTCGGGTGATACTGCTCCGGTGGGCAATAATTGCAGTAAGCTTTCCCCTAAGTTAACGTAGGCGTAAACGGTGCGACGACTGGAAGGTAGTTGCCGTAGAGACTGCTGAAGGGTAGGCAGACGGGTTAGGGCGGTTTGGGGTTGATTTTCCTTGATTAAGAGGCGAAATTGATTGAGTTGGGCTTCTAATTTGAGGCCGGGGTTAAGGGCGGTTTGGGTGGCTTGTTGGTAAAAATCAAGGGCGGTTTGGGGTTGTTTTAAGCCTTGATAAACGTTGCCTAAAGCGAGTAAGGTGGCTCCTTGATCATCGAGACTATTGAGGGTTTGGCTGAGGGTTAAAGCGGTTTGGAGAACGGTTTGAGCTTCTTCTAGGTCCCCCACGCCTTGTAACGCACTGCCTAAACTTTGTAACCCTTTAACTTTGAGGATAGAATCGGGTTGGGTTTCGAGTTGTTGTTTAATGGTGGTTAATTGGTCTAAAGCACGACGATAAAAGCCTAGGGTTTGTAAGGCTTCAGCTTGGTTAATTTCAGTGCCTAAAACCCCAATTTGATCTTCACCTTGTTGATAGTATGTTTTGGCTTGTTTCCAGGTGTCTATGGCTTTTCTTCCTTGGCCCAAACCTAAATATAAACTGCCTTGAGTGTTTAAGCTTTGGCCATGAATTAAATTGAGATTACGGGTATCACTGGGAAGGGATTGAATCAGGGTTAAGCTATCTTTGATAGTTGTTTGCGCTGATTCCCATTGTCCTAGAGCTTGATGGGCTAAGGATAAATAATTTAAACTGAGAACTTGAGATAGGCTGTCCTCTGAGGCTCTAGCTGAGGTGAGGGCATCTTGCCAACGGGCGATCGCTTGGTTATATTGTCCTTGTTGATAAAAAAGTTTACCCTGTTTTAAGAGGGTTTTTCCTTGAGTTTCTGGGATTTGTTGGGTAACTAAAAAGGGGTCTGTTTGGCTTTGTGCCGGCAATGAAGGGTTAAACGTCAGGAGAGTTGTCATCAGTCCTAATACCACAGTAGGAACCAGACCATAGGATGTTAAGGGCATCATCAACTTGTCTCTTTATGTCATAAATAATTGATTTGATCAAATTAATGTTAACGATTTAAGTAAAAAATTAGTCAATAACTCAGATATTTTTGCTGAAAAAAATTCCCTCCGAACTCAGGCTCAAGGGATTGTTACTTAGATTAATGATTCATGGGCAATTTCTATGGAAGGTCATACCCATTTTTAACCGATGTCTCTGCTGTTTGCCTATAGAAAAAGTTACGTAACTATTAACCCTGACTGGACTGAAAATCAGTACAATTACGGTGGCTTCTCTGACTATCGGATTGTGGAGAATAAGGGGTAGAATCAGGATCATCCAGTTCAATAAAGTCCCGTAAATCTTCCCAAATCACCCGCCATCTTAAACTTTGATCGGGATTATCCGGGAGTCCTCCTTTTCCGGTACGAATAAAGACATTACCCTCATCTGCAGCACAGGATACCACCAAAAGATCACGAGGATCAATGGTATTTTCGGGTAATTTAGTAAAGCCAGACGTGGGGTCTCCTTCTGGAACTCGAATACTGACTTCTCCAGCAAACGCAGGTCCCAATTCTGAGGTGACAGTAATATCAGATAAAGGGGTTAAAAATTCCCGAAATTCAATACCAAAAACCCCCAAAGATTTAATAATAACGCGACCCCCTCGACTTTGTTGAGCATTAGCGGTGATGTCATTATTTTCTGTGGGAAAACTTAAGAGAAAATTGGTGTGAATAATGATATTTCCCCCCGGTTCAGTCCCGAGTCCGTTGGTACTAATTAAACTACCATTTCGTAAAAATGTAATGGGTGAATCTAGGGTAATATTTCCTTGTCCCCCTGTGGCTGTAATTTTTCCTGAGTCTAGGGTTAGGGTTCTGGGGGAAGTGACTCGAACCAAAATATTACCCCCGGAGGTTTCGCTGGCGTTGGCGGCAATTTCACTATTATCCAACACATTTAATGTCCCCGTAACCAAGTCAATATTTCCCCCTTGACCGGTTCCTTCGGCGTTACTACTAATCACACTATTACTATTGAGGGTGATGGCTTGGTCATTGATCAAGATAACATTACCCCCATCTCCATTCCCTTCAGCGTTGGCACTAATTACACTGCCATCCTCTAACTGTAAATTTTCACTGCTAATACGAACATTTCCCTGATTTCCCGTGGCCGTAATCTCGCTTTGACTGAGATTAATTTCAGGGTTTTGAGATCGCCCTTCAATGGTAACATTTCCAGCTGACCCTGCTCCTTGAGCATTGGCACTAATGGAACTCATTTCCTGTACGTTTAAATTATTGGTATTGATGGTGATATTCCCACCACTGCCATCCCCTCTCGCATTTGTGCTGATAGAACTGATCCAGTTTAGCTCCAGACTATCGGTATTGAGGGTAATATTGCCTTGACTTCCCGCTACCGTATCGGCTGTAATAGTGCCTTGGGAGTTTAAAATAATCGATTTAGCCTCAATATCAATATTACCGGGTGCGCCTTGACCCGCCCTTACTCCAGTATTACGACTGGGAAAATTACCGACATTAATGGTAGCCCCGTCACGGATGGTTAAATTTTCCGTTTGAACCCGAATATTGCCCCCATTTCCTGTGCCGTTAATGGCATTGGCAAACAAACCACTGGCCCCTAAGGGAGACTCACCCGAAAGATCAATAAATCTCGCTGTAATGGTTAAATTCCCCCCATTACCTGAGCCGGCGGTACTGGCAGCGATTTGTCCCCCATCTTTAACGCTGAGACTTTGAGTATTGAGGGTAATGTCGCCACCATTGCCTCTCCCTCCTTCTGTGACCGCACTAAATAAACCACTGGCGGTTTGTCTGACTCCCCCAGTCACTTGCACATTTTGAGCGTTAATCGTCATGTTACCCGCTCGACCCAACCCGGCGGTATTGGTGCTAATGATGCCACCGTCACTGAGTTTTAACTGGTTGGTATTGATATTAATTTGACCCCCATTACCCAACGTGCGATCGTTGAGGTCATTGACACGACCCACTTGACTGACAATTCCACTGGGACGAGACCCCGATGTTCCTTCAATTTCGATATTGGAGGCGTTGATATCCAAAATCCCGCCATTTCCCACACTAAAGGTTAAACTGCCGATTTGTCCCCCGTCTGTTAATCGTAAATTCTCTGCGTCTACTCGTAATCTACCTCCTTGTCCGGTGGTACGATTATCTGCATCTACGCGTAATCCTCCCCCTTCTCTGATGGCATTACTGCCGACGTTACTAAAAATTCCGCTAGGGTTCCCCAGAGAAGAGGTTCCCACAATATTAAGCTCGGTGGCTTTAATGGTGGCCATGCCACTATTACCACTACTCAAGGTACTCACTTCAATATTGGCCCCATCCCTTAAAGTCAAGGTGCGACTATCAATGGTAAGGTTGCCCCCTTGCCCCGTGGCATTTTCTTCCACGTTGTTAAAAATTCCGCTTGGCCTTCCATCGGGGGCGGTGCCGATTAGTTCTATGTTAGACGCTTTAATGATGCCGGTGCCTCCATTGCCATCACCAAAGGTCGTTAAGCCGATATTCGCCCCATCTCTTACCCGCAGGGTTTCAGCATTGATGATTACGGTTCCACCGTTTCCTGTGGCATTGGATTCCGCTGTGCCAAAAATCCCGGTGGGATCTCCATCTTGCGAAGAAACGCCGATTAATTCGATTTGAGCGGCGTTAATATTAGCGGTTCCTCCATCCCCATTGCCAAAGGTACCCACATTAATACTGGCTCTGTCTTGCATTTGGAGATTACCCGTTGTCAGGTTAATGGTTCCCCCTGGGCCTGATGCTTCAGGCGCAACCGCAGCAAATAAACCACTGGGTCCTAAAATATTTTCTCCACTAATTTGTACAGCATTGCTATTAATATTTAACTGTCCTGCTTGTCCGGCCCCAAAGGTATTGGCCCCAATTTGTGCGCCGTCCGTTAGGCTCAAGGTTCCAGTTTGTAGGTTAATCTGTCCCCCTTGGGCGCCCGGTCCACTCGCAGAACTGACATCGGCAAAAATACCACTAAAAATTCGGTAAGCAAATAAGGGAGGCGGAGGACTAGGGGGTTGCTCACCCACACCGCTTGCTTGGATTGATTCGGTGGTTCTAATATTAATTTCTCCCCCAGTACCGTTGCCGGTGGTATTGGCTAAAATAACGGAACCACTGTTGAGGATTAAATTACTCCCTTGAATCTGGACGCTACCGGCACTGTCGTCACTAACATTGACCGATGAACCGTTATTCATTTGAATATTATTATAGGTAATGCCAGCGACGGCAGGGGCTAGTTGCAGTTGTCCGTTTTGAGTGGTTAAATTGACCAAGCCATTGCTAAATGCCCCTAATTCGACCCGTCCTTGAGGGGCGGCCACATTGCCCCCATCAAAGGTAATATTTCCCCCGACTAAGGCTAGGGTTTCTCCTGCATCAACGGTAAGGGTAACCGGACCAAATGGACCGAATGGCAGAGTAGGAAGTTGTCTGATTTCAAAATTAGTGGGATCAGTGACAAGATTATTACCATTTCCTTGAACGATGATATTTCCAGGGTTAGAACCCATTTGTAGTCCCATTGGGGCTGTCATTGTCATTAATGGATTGAACGATCCAGGATTAGTGGCACTAAATTCACCGCCTCCCAGAAATGTAACACTATCGGCGGTACTGGCGATAAATGACCCCCCAATATCTAAGGTTGCATTAGGACCAAAGGTAATGCCATTGGGATTGATTAAAAATAAATTAGCCCCTCCATTGGCTCGAATGGTTCCCTGAATATCCGAAATATTGTTTCCTGTGACCCGACTGATGATATTAGCGATCGCTGCTCCGTTATTAAACGTGGCACTTCCAAAGTTAGGAACAGAAAATTGCGAAAAACTGTGAAATAAATTAGCTCCGCTTTGTGTCCCCCCATTGATGGTGTAGTTATTCCCTGCTTGGTTCACAATTGAGTTGGTGGGAAGGGTTCCATCTGCTTGAATTGCCTGTGCGAATACAGACGTTTGAGGCGTAAATACAGTGATCCCCGTAGCGATGGGCAAAGAACAGAGGATTGAGAGCCAAGGAGACTGACTTAGGGTTAATTGATGGAGAGGCTGAAAGGGCATTAAACGTTTCATCGCTGCTGTGGATCATCGGGTTCCCTAGATTTTAGCGAAAATATCTAGATTGCGCTTTTTGTTACTTGATCATATTTTTTTCAATTCATTATTAATGATTACTTTGGCTTCGTTAATCCAAGTTTGAACCATATTAGGGGAAGGACATAAATTTTTCTGTTGTAACGTGGCAACTTGTAGCTTAAGAATTTGTCGATGTAAAGAACCCACAGGTGTTTGAGCTAACTGATTTACGGATATAATACCTGAATGTAGAATCAGTCCACAATAACCATATCCCACACTAGGAACCCGACCTAAATCGGCTAACGCTACCCACTTATTAATTAATTGTAGTTGACATTTTAATTGATTAGCCAAATGTTGTTTATGGGCTTTCGTTTGAGTTAACTTGAGCAAATCTTGACTATTATTGATGCCTAAAGATTTTAACTGTTCTTGGTTCGCTTTGTTTAATCCAGGTAACTTTTCAATGGGCCAATAAGAAGATTTCATAAAATTTTTCTTTAAAAAAATAACCTAGTTAAACAGAAATTAATCCTTCTACTAGATCGGGGATTTGGTTTGGATGTAGAAAGAGTGGCCGAGGAATGCCACTGGCTGTATCACAGTTTAATACAGGTTTTTGCATCATGGTAGGAATGGCTTCTGCCCCACAAACAGCCCCAAGCAACCCTCCCACAATACAAGCGTTGGTATCGGTGTCGCCGCCCCCTAACAATGTTTCGGCGATCGCGTCAACATAGTTGGTTCCCAATAATAAATGACGGAAAGCGTGGGTAAAGGCGATTTTAACAAAGCCAATATGGGGATGATAAGGGACATTCACATTGTTTTGAGCATCCTTTAACCAACCTTTAACTTCTGGATTAGCATTAGCGTTTGCCCATTGTTTAGCCCGGGCAAACGCCTGTTCGCGATCGCCAAGATTTCGCATTAAACTAGCAATGGCAATCACATAACAAGAAACTGCGTCTAAACAACTACGATTGGGATGAGACAGTTGAGAATCACGTTGAGCAAATTTAGCTAATTGATTATCATCAAATTTATGTCCCCAAATTCCCAACGGGGTTATCCGCATCAAACTCCCATTGGCTTTTGAACTCAAGCAGTTAGTTTTAGCTGCTTTACTCATCACCCCGGCATATCCTTTTTTCTTCAATTCTTGTTCTGTTTTGGGGCATCCTAGGGAACTTCTGGTGGTGAAACCTATATCAAATGGGTCAGAATTAATCCATCGGTTATAGTTTTGGGCAATGGTTTCTAGGGGAAAGGTAGAACTATTAGCTAAAGCTTGTGCCAGACATAAGGTTAATTCCCCATCGTCTGTGATTTGCCCTGGGGCAACCCCAACCCTTCCACCCCCTGGCATGGTCATGGCCTGGTTGACTTGGGATAGATTAGGTTTCCTTCCCATAAACTCTAACACTGCACCGGCAGCATCTCCCACACAAGCCCCTAATAGACTTCCTTTAGCCGCGTCTTCAATGGTTTTTGCTTGAATTGTCATTTCAAATTTTTTAGTTGGTTGCAGTCCCCTTGCAGAATTAAGGTGAATTTTCTGCTTGTTTTAGGACTAAACTACCTGTTTTCTCTAGGTTACTTTTCATGCCATCTTTTTTATCGTTATTTAACAAGTAGGTCAGGCTAAAACTAAGCAATCCCACTAAAATTAAATAGAAGAAATAATGGAACACAATCGTAAGATAATTACCATAATGGTTTGACATGGTTAATTACCTCCTCAAAAAAAGTAAGGAGAACCTGGGTTATTGGAAAATAACCCATCTAATCTAATTATAGCTAAGCTTACTGACGTTGGGTTACCCTAGTTCAGCCGAGATTTAGCCAACCTTAAACCACGTAATCAATAACTTCTTGATTGGATAATTGAGCTAAGCGATCGCCTTGACCATCTTTGCCCCAAATTTTAACATCTTTAGCTGCTAGTTTTATGGTTTTATTTTGATTCGTTAATAACGTCATGTTTTGAGAATCTTCTGCTTTAATCATTCCCAATAAACTATCATTTTTATAAGCAAATTGTAAGGCTTGTGTCCCAATATCTCCTAATTTTGTCATACGTAATCCTGTAACATTTAACCGCTTGCCATAGCCCAATTTAGACACTAATAAAACTATTTTCTTTTCATCTAAGGTTACACAACCAACAATGGTTTCTCCGTAGCGTAATTTTAATGCTTGATTTCCTTGGGCATTACGACCCATTATAGAAATCACTTCATCAACAACGGGGAACCGCAAAACCCGACCACTAGACATAGCGATCGCCACTTCTTCCCCTTCTTTGGTGATAGAAATAAAGTCTAAAGAATCCTGATCTTTTAGTTTAATTAAAACTAAACCTCGATTGGTTAATCCTTCCAATTCTGATAATTGAATTCGTTTAATTTTCCCTTGATTGGTCAATAATAATACGTCTTTATTTTCTGTATTATCTGATAAAAAGAAAAGAGAAACAACTTTTTTACTATCCCGTTGTGCGCTTTTGGGTAATAAACTCAGCAAAGCAATGGGTTGAATATCAATGGGAGGAACGTCAGCAACGTTGACAGGATAAGCTTTACCAATATCAGTAATAACGACAAATTGTTCCCTTTCTTGAATCGATTCGCTATAAATTGGTACGTGATTATCAGCAACTTTATGATCAGGCAGTCGCCAGCAAATCGTTCCTTGATGAGTCATTTCTAAGATGGCATTTTTCGGAGGGGTTTGGGGAGTAAACAGGCTAAAAGGTTGACTAATTGTTTCCAATTCTTCCTTGGATGCTGAGGTATTTTTATCTTGAGTATTGCTTTGTTTTTGAGATTTTTTTGCTGTTTGAGAAGGATTTTTTTGAGCAGTAGGCTGAACAATACGAGTCCGTCTTTCATCACCGTATTTACGTTTTAGCGATCGCAGTTCTTTCTTTAAAACTTTTAAGAATTCGGGACGATTATTTAAAAGATTTTCTAACTCATTAATTCTCCCTGCTAACTCATCGTATTCTGCTTGTAATTTTTGTCGTTCTAAACCAGTTAAACGACGCATGGGCATGGCTAAAATACCATTCGCTTGTGCTTCACTTAAATTCAATTCTTGTTGAAATTGTACTTTAGCAGTGGTACCATCAGCCGCATGACGTAAAATATCAATCATCCGATCTAAATTATTTAAAGCAATTAACAATCCTTCCAAAAGATGCAATCGATTTTGGCATTCTTCTAGCTCATGATTATACTGGCGGGTTAAAGTGTGTTCTCGAAATTTGAGGAATTCTTCTAATAGTTGACGCAGGGATAATTGACGGGGTTGATTGTCCACCAACGCTAACATAATCGCCCCAAAATTTTGTTGGAGAGCAGTTTTTTTATATAATTCTCTAAGCACTGTTTTGGCCACAGCATCCCGTTTTAACTCGATCACCACTCGCATTCCGGTGCGATCGCTCTCGTCCCTAATATCAGCAATGCCGTCTAACCTACCATTGTTGACTAAATCGGCAATTTTTTCGATCCAAGCTGACTTATTCACCTGATAGGGCAATTCTGTGACAATAATGGCGGTTCTTTCTTTACGGCGTTTTTTGCCCACATCCATGCGTTCAATGCGAACCACGCCACGCACTGGAATAATGCCTTTTCCCTGACGATAAGCGTCTTCAATGCCCTGAGTTTGCATAATTTCCCCGCCGGTGGGAAAATCGGGGCCGGGAATGATTTTTCGTAACTTTTCGTCCGATAACTCAGCATTATCGATTAAAGCAATTAATCCATCCACCAATTCCCCTAAATTATGGGGAGGGATATTGGTTGCCATTCCCACTGCGATCCCCGTACAACCATTAAGGAGTAAATTAGGCAGTTGCGCTGGTAAAACCACCGGTTCTTGTTGAGAATTATCGAAATTACTGCTGAAATCGACGATCGCCTCACTGATCTCTGTCAACATGGCTTGATCAGCGATAGGCGACAGTCGGGTTTCTGTGTAACGCATGGCTGCCGGGGGATCATTATCCACCGATCCAAAGTTACCGTGGCCCGCTAATAGGGGATAACGACTGGAAAAATCCTGTACCATCCGCACCAACGCATCATAGACCGCTTGGTCCCCGTGAGGATGGTATTTACCCAATACATCCCCCACCACACGAGCGCATTTACGGAAAGGGCGATCGGGGGTTAACCCTAACTCATGCATGGCATAGAGAATGCGACGATGAACGGGTTTGAGTCCATCCCTAACATCTGGTAAAGCCCGTCCCACAATGACACTCATGGCATACTCAAGATAGGAACGCTGCATCTCTGCGTGTAACGCTGTGGGCATAATTTCACCAGTTCCTACGAGTTTTAGCTGTTTTGCCATAAGTTTTCCTTTCCTATTGAATCCATTTTATGCAGGGATGTCCCTATTATTTACCATACATCCCTTCCGTTTTTTGACAACTATTTTTAGGGTACATCCTCAATCATAAATTAATCATGGAGGGAGTGTGGCAAGGGGAAGCAGAGGGAGCAGAGGGAGCAGAGGGAGAAAGGATAGTTTATTAAAGTTAAGATGAATTTGATAATATTACTTAAAGAAAAGTACAAAAATGTCAGCAAAAATACGGAAGTATTTGGTAATAAAACACGATAAAATCAAGATAATATGCACGATTTTCATGGAATCTTGCTAAATTGCAATTAATCACAGGCCAATACCTTTGAAGTTATTGTGATTTAATGAACACGTTAGTTTTTTGTTAAATCATTAATTGTTATGAATGTCAAAAATTCTCGAACCCTATCCATATGTTCAGTGAAAGAGTCACCTCAATTTTCCCCAATTAATATATTAGAAGAAATTAACCAAGGTAAAGAGACTGGGTGTTTAGTTGTTGACCATAATTCAATAACATGGCGAATTTATGTTGATCAGGGAAAGTTAGTGTATGCGAGCCATTCCCTTGATTGTTTTGAACGGTTAGAAAGACATTTACGCCGCTTAAGTTATAGTGTCTCTTCCTTAACCGCAGGGGTACGAAATCAAGCACGATTAAATTTTGAACAGGAAACTCAAAATCCTGATGATGTACCCTTTGAATATCAAGCAATTCGTTGGTTAATGCAAGAAAATTATTTACAACTATCAGAAGCAAGGAAACTAATCCAATCCTTAAACCAAGAAGTATTAGACTTATTTTTATTATTAACTGACGGTACCTATAAAATTATCAATAATCCTAATTATTTCACTCCATTAGTTACATTTGAATTACAAGAATATATAATTAAATCTCAACAAAGACTCAAGGGATGGAAAACTTTATCCCCTTTAATTACTTCCCCTGAACAAAGACCTTACTTTTTTACTCAAAATCAAAATAGTAGTCGATTATCTGCTGAACAAATAAAAAAATTCAGTAAACTTCTCAGAGGGTTTAATTTTCGGCAACTAGCAGTTTTAACCAATCAAGATGATCTAAAAATTGCTCAATATATTTATAAATTTATCCAAAGTAATAACATTGTTATTCATCCTCCTCAAGCTCCTTTTGATAAACTACCTCACATCATAGCGAAGACAGAATCTCATCAACATAATGATAATTATGAGACTAAAAAATTGAGTAATAGTACGATTTCTAATCATAAAACTCAGCAATACAAAGTAGTATGTATCGATGATAGCCCAACAATTTTAAGTGAAATCAATCGTTTTCTTGAAAAACAAAACTTAGTCATTCATTCTATTGATGATTCAAAAAAAGCCTTATTACAGATAATTCGATTTAAACCCGATATTATTTTATTAGATGTAGGAATGCCTGGAATTGATGGTTATCGCCTCTGTCAATTGATTAGAAATCATCACTTATTTAAAACAACCCCTATTATTATGGTAACAGGAAATCGTGGGTTAATTGATCGTGCTAAAGCTAGGGTTGCAGGTGCTTCAGATTACTTAACTAAACCCTTTACTCAATCAGATTTATTAAAAATAGTATTTCGTTATTTAAGTTAAGATCGAAGAATTGTTATTGGATAAAGCTGATGTAAATTTTTCTCAGAATTATGGGAACCCTAAGACTAAGAAACTTTCTGAACTTATCAATATACACGATTCTTTTTGAGGATATTTACCCATGTCTAAAGTTTTAGTTATAGAAGACACAGTATCTGAAATGGAGTTAATTCGTCAGTATTTGCAAGATAGTGGTTACACTGTTATTACCACCACTGATGCTAAAGATGCTCTGGGCAAAATTCACCAACATAAACCCAATGTGATTATCACAGATTTAGTCATGCCTGGTATGAATGGGTTAGAATTATGTCGCAGTATTCGTAAAAATCCTGAGACTGAAAATTTACCTATTGTCGTGTGTACTTCAAAAAATCAAGATTTGGATCGAATGTGGGCCATGAAACAAGGGGCTGATGTTTATGTTACTAAACCCTTTAGTAAAGAGCAATTAGTTCGTGCCATCAGATCCGTTGAATAATCAATAATTAATCATGAATAATTAATAATCGCCTCTTCTAAAAATTGTTAATTATTCATTTAATTAGAGGCTGAAAAATATTACATAACTGTCTGATTTTTCCATGATAGAAACTCAAGCTTTAACTGCCAAAAAAGTAATCGGCGATCCCTATCTTCATTTGCAAATTGACAGCAACATACAACTTTTATTACCCATGGTAACGACGAAAGAAGTTTTAATTATTCCTGCTAGTCGTTTGACCTTTATGCCTAATATGCCCCCTACTTTTTTAGGATTATTAAATCGACGCAGTCATATTTTTTGGGCGGTAGATTTAGGGAAATTACTTAATTTATCCTCACTGAAATTAGACAGTCAAGAATATCCTCTTGCTATTATTCACTCAGGAAAAAAAGCCTTAGCATTAGCTGTTGAAAAAGTGATGGGAGTAATGCGTTTTCCTCAAGAGAAAATAGAATCTCCTTTGAACAGCATTGAACCCAGTTTAACCTCTTATTTACAGGGTTATATTACTCAAGATAGACAAATTTTTCTTATTTTAGACCCTGAAGCTATTTTAGATGCACCTATTCTACAACAAACGGTCTGAGGTCAAAAGGAGGCAGGAGGTCTCTGGTTTAGAGAGAGCTTGTACTCCCTCTAAACCCCTTCCGTCTTAAAAGCGGTGCGACCCAACCGCCGTCGCACGGCGGATTGGAAAGCGCACCAAGACAGACGGGGCTTGTAAGATAGAGGGGGAAGGGATGAAGAAAAATCCTCCTGCCTCCTGCCCTGGAGCCTCCTGCCTTCCGAGGCAGAAGCCTCGGTCAAAATATAAACACTCCCTAAGTTGAATGGTTATTTTTCTCTAGGAAATAAGTCAGTATATTCTTCGTTACTGAGGTTCACTTGATCATTATTAAATAAATTTTTATTAACTTGTCGTTAATAGAGTTTTTTTGTACTCTACCAAAAGTTATGTAATAACACGGAAATTACAGATTTGCTAAAGGTGAATAATTAGTAATGTCGCAAAAAATAAGGTTAATAGCTAGTAAAAATACTGAATTTCTACCCCTGAGTAAGTTTTTGGAAAAAGTCAGTATTTTTACGATAGCTTTTGACAATTTGTATCTTTACAATTAAGAGAAATCTAGGAGCAACCATTTTTTTTACAAAAATTTCATCTTATGTTATTATCTTCTTTACAAAGAGAAAAAAATCGAACTGTTTGGGTTTTTCCCGGACAAGGTTCTCAAAAGTTAGGAATGGGACGAGAACTATTAGAGTTTCCCTTAACACAATTGAGATTACAACAAGCAGAATCTATTCTAGGTTGGTCAATTTCTAAACTATGGCAAAGTGACGAGCATCAATTATCTAATACTCAGTATGCTCAACCCTGTTTATATGTTTTTATGACACTTTTGGCGGATTTTTTGAAGCGTTCAGGTTATCAACCAAATGTCGTTTCTGGTTATAGTTTTGGGGAATATATCGCTTTATACGCTGCGGGAGCTTATGATTTTGAAACTGGTTTAAAGCTGATTAAAAAACGAGCAGAAATTATGTCGCGTTTACCTAAAGGTTCTATGGTTACTGTAATCGGGTTTAACTCAGAAAAACTCAAACAAGTGGTGATGGATACTCCGAATGTTTGGTTAGCCAATGATGACTTAAAATATGTTATTCTCTCAGGAACTTCTGAAGCGATTGATTCTGTTTTATCTCAGGTTTCTATTAAGCGTATTATTCCTTTATCAGTGAATGCAGCCTTTCATACACCCTTAGTAGAAACCGCAGCACAGGAATTTGAGGCGGTGTTAAACGCTGTGAATTTTCAACCTTTTTCTAGTCCTATTTTTTGTAGTATAGACTTGACTTTTAGTTTTAATATTGAACAAGTAAAACGGAATTTAATTCAACAAATTAGTCAACCTGTTCGCTGGAACACGATTTCCAGAACATTAGTAACACAAGGAATTGAAGAAGCTTTACAAATTGGTTGTGGACAAGGATTATTGAAACCGATGAAACAGAGTGATCCTAATTTAGAAACTAGGAATATTGGTTCCACTGCTGATATTGATAGTATGGTGATTCGTGATCAACTGAGACAACTGTCAATGGTTAATTCAGAAATTTTAGAAAGATAATTTTTTTTTAGATATTTTCTGTTGAATCCTAACCCTTTTTATCTCAATTTTCAAAGACAATAATCTTCTTCAAGATAATTGAGTTATTTTAAGTTCATGAATTTGTTCTTCAATCCAATAATTTAGGGGATGAGATTGCACTGTTTTTGATGAGTTTTGTATAGAAAAAGTCTGATCAAGTTCATCAATTAAAGTGTGATATTCATATTTAGTAATTTCTCCTGTTGCTAAGCGCAGTCTAGCAGCAGCGTAACCCAACGCAGCTTTTTCATCAATTCCCTCAATTATAGCTTGTAGTCGAAGCTTAACGATAAACTGGTTAATAGCTGTCTCTGAAAGCATTTTCATCATAGTGGTTAAGTAGCGTTACGATTATTATGCCCAGTTTTTATGAGTAAAGCTGTGATATTTACAAAAATAAATATTGAGCGTGATCACAATTGTAGGTAAAATTTGCCAAATAATGGATTTATTACCTTTATTATTATATTGAAGGATTTTTGTTATTTTTACTTAAGATTTGGGAATAGTATACATAGCGGATCAGTATTCAAACATTTGTTGTTACTCATTATTCCTATCGATAATGACTAGAAACTTTATGGTTAAGATTTAAACCTTAAAGTTCTGAGATTTTTGGGAATAGGAAGGGAGTTCTGCTATCAATATTAACATCTTAATCTCCAGGATACTTTATATGGACAGCAAGCAAAACCACGAATCTAATTCTATTGGTTATGATAAAAGTCAAGAGAAAAATGAAAATGAATTGGGTACTCATCAACAAGAGAATGAGCAAATAATTATTAGTGGATATTCCCCTGTTAACGAGTATCAATCTAGTATCAATAATTCCTCAAAAACTTCGCAAGACAAACCTAAAAATAGTAAACAATCATCTTTCACCCAAGGATTAAAACTTAAAACTAAAGCGACTTTATTAGCCGTAGCTGTTGGTATTGTTCCGATCTTAGCCATTGGTGGAATTAATTACTATTTAACTGAAAAATCCCTAACTAAACAAGAATTCAAGTATCAAAAAACTCGGGCTGTAACTGTTAGTAATGACCTCACCCAATTTGCTAAAAATAATTATCAAAAAGTCATCGATTTATCTCAACTGCCTATCTTAACCAATTCTGAACTTTTCCAAACCCTAACAAAAGAAGAAAAAGAGCAAGCCTTAGAGAAATTCCTCAAAGATGGAGTGAACAGTATTGTTCTCATTGATGCCAAAACAGCAGATACCCTTCTAGAAGCGAGAACCCCAGACAAAAAAGCTACTATTCCTAACTACAGTAAAATCGATTATTGGCAAGATGTTGTTGAAACTAACAAGCCTGTCATTAATCCCCTCAGAATATCAAAAGCCACATTTTTATCTTCATTTTTTGTTGCTGCTCCTGTATTTGATGAACAAACAGGGGAACTCCTTTATGTTATTCGTACCAGAACAGATGCTAGTTATATTGATAATTTAATTCGTTCAAGTATTAAAAATCGATCTCAAGAAGTTGGAGATAAAGACGAACCTAAATATTTAGTTTCTGATAAAAATAATAAAGTTTTTGTTTCTGAAAATCCCCAAGAAATTGATCAAGAGATCAAACAATTTTTCCCTACTTTTTCAGAATTAAAAACAAATCAAAAAACAGATGTTGCGTTTGATGTCAGTTCCATCAATCAAGAAAAATATGTAGTAGCTTATGCCCCTTTGCAAAATATTGAAGGTTTACCGACCCAAGACTGGAGTATACTCGTAGCGGATAAAGTCAGTACCGTCTTTGCTCCCCAACGTTACTTATTATTGACCTTTACCTTAGGAACGTTACTCACAGCATTAGGGGTCGCTGTATTAGCCGCCTATTTAGCCAACCGCGTGACACAACCGATTATTAAAGCAGCCCAAGCTGTTGAAAAAATTGGAGAGGGAGAATTAGACACCCGTATTGAAGTACAAGGAAACGATGAAATTGCCATTCTAGGGTCTAATATCAATCAGATGGTAGAGCAAATTCAAACCCTGTTAGTTGAACAAGAAGAAGCCACCCGTCAGCGATTAGAAGCCCAACAAGAAAGCCAACAACAGCAATTGATTGCTGAACAAGAGCGACAACAACAACAACATCTGCAAAACGAATTAATACGACTACTCAGCGATATTGAAGAAGCGACAAAAGGAAACTTAACAGTGAGAGCTGAAATTTCTGAGGGACATATTGGGATTGTTGCCGACTTTTTCAACGCGATTATCGAAAGTTTACGCGATATTGTTACTCAGGTGAAACAAACCACCCAGCAAGTTAACCTATCCTTGAGTGGAGATGAACAATCCATTCAAGAATTAGCTCAACAATCTCAAAGACAAGCCCAACAAATTCAACAGGTGTTAAACTCCGTTGAAGCCATGGCCCAATCCATTCAACAAGTATCAGCCAACGCTCAAGCTGCCGCCCAAGCTGCCAGGGAATCCTCTCAGACGGCTCAAATCAGTGGAGACGCGATGGATAATACGGTTAATAGTATTGTCCAATTACGGGATACGGTAGCCGAAACCACCAAAAAAGTGAAACGGTTAGGGGAATCCTCCCAACAAATTTCTAAAGTCATTTCTCTGATTAACCAAATCGCCCTACAAACCAACTTACTCGCCATTAACGCCAGTATTGAAGCAGCCCGCGCTGGAGAGGAAGGACGAGGTTTTGCCGTGGTAGCAGAAGAAGTGGGACAGTTAGCGGCACAGTCAGCCGCCGCCACCAAAGAAATTGAGAAAATTGTCGAAACCATTCAACGGGAAACCACCGCCGTCGTCGAAGCAATGGAAGTGGGGACAGCCCAAGTGGTAGAAGGAACCCATTTAGCCGAAAGTACCAAAGAAAGTTTACAGGGGATTGTGGCCGTTTCTCGTCACATTGATGAACTCCTCCAGTCCATTTCCCAAACAACGGTTTCTCAAGCAGATACCTCAAAATCGGTGACTCAATTAATGGAAGAAGTGGCTCAAGTTTCCCAGAAAACCTCTTATTCCTCCATTGAAGTGTCCCACTCCTTACAAAAAACAGCCCAAATCGCCAATCAATTACAAGAGTCTGTTGATACCTTCAAGCTGAGTTAAGTGTGGGGGGTGTGGGGAGTGTGGGGGGTGAGGGGGGGGAATATCTATCAATGATTTCTCCCAGTCTCCCAGTCTCCCAGTCTCCCAGTCTCCCAGTCTCCCAGTCTCCCCCTGCTCCCCCTGCTCCCCCTGCTCCCCCTGCTCCCCCTGCCTCCTGCCTCAAAGGGAGAAAGTTCATAATCTATGCAAATAGAACACTGCTATGACACAAGATAAGGAAAAACAAATTCGGCTACAATTTCTCACCGAAGCTCAAGACTATTTACATCAGCTAGAATCAGGATTACTAGGGCTAGGAACTCATGGACTCAATCGTTCAACCATTGATGGCTTGTTAAGGGCTGCCCATTCCATTAAAGGCGGGGCTGCCATGATGGGCTTTCCAACCCTTTCAACCCTTGCTCATCGTTTAGAAGATTTTTTTAAAGTCCTCAAAGCAGGGGGAAATCACACCCTTGATCAACAGCTAGAAGGGCTATTTTTGAGCAGTGTAGACCGTTTACAACAAATTGCCCAATGGAACCGTCAAGGGGTTGAAATTGATCCCACGTGGCTCGAAAAACAGATTAATCCTCTGATGGATGCCCTTTATGAACGATTGGGTGAACCGCAGCCAGAAGATGCGGTGAATCTGCTCTCAGAAGACGCAGAGCAGGACATGGTGTTATTGATGTTTGAATCGGAAGTGGAAGGGTGCTTACAACGGTTAGAATCGGTGTTGAATGATCCTCAACAGCCTTGTTTACAAGCAGAATTTTTGATTGCAGCCCAAGAATTGGAAGGGTTGGGGCAAATGTTGGAGTTAAGTTCGTTTTCTGCCCTGTGTCAATCCATTATTCAAGCCATAGAAACCTATCCCGAAGCTATCCCCACCGTCGCTAGTATCGCCCTAGAAGGGTGGCGGCGATCGCAGGCTATGGTTTTAACCGGACAACGGGAAATGCTCCCCAGAGAACTTAATCTTTCTTGTTTGACGGCAACAGAAGAAAACGACACTTGGGAAAATGGGTTTGAAGAATTAGAGTTAGATGATGCTCCTTTATCCTTTGGTATTCCTTCTAATTTAGAACCATCGTCTTTATTATCAGGAGAACTGACTCAGTTTGCTGATATGTCCCTGGAAGTCAATGCGGCCTTAGAATTGCAGCAACAAGGGGAACCCAATGAGATTATTATGACTTCAGACACCTTAAAATCTTATGTCAGCACCAACGAATTTGCCCAAGAAGCCCAAACATTTTTAGCTAGTTTGAATGATTCAACCGCTCCACCTCCAGAGGAGTTTATTGTTACCCCTGCTACGTCTGAGCATCAAGAAACCCAAGATAACCATGAACAAAATACCATTCGCGTCCCTGTCAAACAATTAGAAACCCTCGGTGATCAGTTTGGGGAGTTGACTATTGAACGGAATGGTTTAAATTTACAGCTTAAACGTTTTCGTCGTTTGATTGAACTGTTGAGCGATCGCATCCAAACCCTAGAACAGTCAAATCAACAGTTACGCCATAATTATGATCACGGAATCAAAAGTGGGAAGCAGGAAGTTAGCCGCACAGACAACGGACAAATCAATACATTCTTAGAAACGTTCGATTCTTTAGAAATGGACCGTTATGGTGATGTTCATCTAGTTTCCCAGCAAATGATGGATACTATTGTTCAACTGCAAGAAGTGACCAGTGATCTACAACTTAATTTAGAAGAGACAGAAAGTTCGTCACGGGGTTTTTCCCGTACGTCTCAATTGATGCACAATACCATCACCCAACTGCGTATGCGTCCTATTTCTGACGTGGTGGGGCGATTTCCCAGAGGATTACGGGAAATGGAGGTGCAGTATGGTAAACAGGTTAATTTAAAGATTAAAGGGGGTGAAACATTATTAGATCGGGCGGTGTTAGAAGCGTTAAATGATCCCTTGTTACATCTATTGCGTAACGCCTTTGATCACGGGATTGAAACCCCAGAGGTTCGTCAAGCTAGGGGAAAAACCCCCACCGGCACCATTAAGATTACAGCCGGTTACCGGGGCAATAAAACCGTGATTACTCTACAAGATGATGGGGAAGGCATTGACTGGGAAAAAATTCGCCTCAAAGCTTTGGACATGGGACTCAAAGAGGCTGATTTGCAACAAGCAACAGAGGAAGATTTATTAGACTTGATTTTTGAACCTGGGTTTAGTACCGCCACTGAAGTAACCGACTTATCTGGCCGTGGCGTGGGAATGGATATCGTTCGCACCAATTTACGTCAAATTCAAGGGGACATTCAAGTTTATAGCCAACCGCAAAAGGGAACAACCTTTACCATTACCATTCCTTTTACCCTGTCTATGGTTCGAGTTGTGTTGGTAGAAAGTGCGGGGATGTTATTGGCGTTTCCCCATACTGTCATTGAAGAAATTATTCCTGTTGACCCTAAAATGTTGATGAAGGGTGTGGGCAAAGAGGTACTTAACTGGGATGGATCTCTGATTCCTTTGATTAACTTAAAACAAGGGTTTGATTTTTCGCGATCGCCTCAAATGATTCCCACGGAAGGGACTCCCGTTATTGATCAACGAACGGCTTTAATCATCGCTCACGGGAATGATTATGTGGGGATACCGATTGATCGCTATTGGGGAGAACAAGAAGTGGCCATTCGACAAGTGCAAGGAAATATCGGACTACCTCAAGGGTTTAGTGGTTGTACTATTTTGGGGGATGGTCGAGTGGTTCCTTTGGTGGATGTGATGGAGTTATTAGAATCTTTTAATGATCCCGTTTCTCCTTCTTCTTTAACCCGTAAACTTTTCCCCACCATTGGGGAGTTAGAAACCCTATTTATCGAGAATGAGGCAACGTCCATCATGGTTGTGGATGATTCGATTAATGTGCGTCGTTTCTTAGCGTTAACCCTAGAAAAAGCAGGTTATCGGGTCGAACAGGCTAAAGATGGTCAAGATGCCCTAGAAAAGTTACAAGGGGGTTTAAGCGCGACGGTTCAATTGGTAATTAGCGATATTGAAATGCCCCGTCTGGATGGATATGGTTTTTTATCTCATCTCAAATCTGATGTCATGTTGCAACAATTACCAGTGATTATGTTAACGTCTCGTAGTGGGGATAAACACCGTCAACTGGCCATGAATTTAGGGGCTTCTGCTTATTTTTCTAAGCCGTTTAAAGAAACGAATTTATTAACCACTATTAAACAATTAATTGAACATTAAGTAATTTTGATATTTTTCTATTATGACTATTTATTCTCATCGTCGCTCTCGCACTTTAGCCGGTAACGCTAAGGAAAATACTCAACAACTCATTACATTTCTTTTAGGAGAGGAATGGTTTGCTTTACCTATCAACAAGATTCAAAAAGTTGTCCCGTTAGGTAAAATTTATGGTGATCCTCAAGGCAAAGGGATTAGTTTAACTCATTATCAAGGCCAAGAATTAATGGTGATCGACGTGGCTCGTCGTATTTTTGGCATAGAAACTTTTTCCGCACATCCAGACAGTGATCAAACTCGTTTTTTACTGATTATCAACCATGAAAATGAACAAATGGTTGGTTTACCCATAGACTCACCTCCTTCTATCATTCGTGTTGCAGAATCAGCTTTTCTTCCTTTACCAGCTATCTATTTAACACAAGGTAATATTCATTGTATTAGTTCTACTTTTATTCAATTTAATGAGCAAAATTCTTTCTTTTTATTAGATGTTAACCAGTTACTATAAATAGAAATTAAAATCCAATTTTGTCAGGTGGGCAAAGTTGATCCTACGACTAATGTAGATAAATTTCTGATTTGCCCACCCTACCCTCTTTTTCTATTTTATTTTTTCATGTTACGAGCCATGTTACGGAACATATCCATGCTATTATCGGCTTTACGACGGTCTGAATTGACGGATGCTGTTCCTTGGGTTGTCTTAGTTTCCTTCCCTTTGTTAGAAGGAATAGCATTACTCCCTGATTTTTTCTTCTCTAAGGAAGAAATTTCTTGAACCAATTCTCCCCCCTTGGCAAACGTACGCTTAATGGTAATCGGTTTACGCATAAACTCTGTGTCTCCAAGGGTTTTGGCTGAATCGTTGTCTAAGAAAAATGCTTCCTTTTTCTGGGGTTGAGCCGGTGTGGTATCCGCTTCATCAACAAATTTTGCTTTACGTCCGCTAAATAATCCAAAAAATCCTGCCATTGGAACTTGCTCTCCTAACGTTTTTTATGAGTAAAATGTTTCTATATATTACAGTTTATCAAAAAACATTAAAAAAATTCAAAAAAAAACAAAACTGTGATTGTTTTTTGAGTGCTATTCCTACATCTGATTTTGGATCAGACGTTCATAAGCTTGATCAATCAATCCTTTACCCCTCAAAAAGCCCGTATTAGCTCCAGGACAGATATAATGGAGAGTAGCAGGAGAAAAGCGATCGCATAATCGATTGACACTTTCAAGTTGACGACCCCAATGGAAGGTTTTCTCTAACTTCAGGGGGACAGGATTTCCCTGTTGATCAGGCAGTAAATGTCGTCCAGTGAACAATACTCCACCCGGTTGTTGCCAATATAAACAAGCTGAACCGGTAGAATGGCCAGGAGTCCAAATACCCGTTAGAGTCTGACTGATAATAATTTCCTGCTCAAACGAGGTAACCCGAATCGTTGGTAAAAGATAAGCTTCTTGTTCTTGGATAATTATTTCACATTCTAAAGTCGTCTGCCATGATTTGAGAGAAGCACTCATTCCCCCACGATGGGTTAAAAACAACCATCTGACCCCTCCTTGTTCCTCGAGAAAATGAAGATAATCATCACAATAAGGAGGACAGTCTATCAAGATGTTACCAGACTTTTCTACAATGAAATAAGCGGTTCCCCCTAAAGTCTCTCGATTGGGAGGGAAGGCAAAGAGTCCGTCCAATAATGAGCGGGGAGGTTTAGGACTTTTAACGGTATACAAATTCATTTAGGTTAACAACTTCTCTACAATAGAAAATAGAGGCTATCCCTGTATTATTCCTTAATTGGTTAATTATCCCAAGGAAACACCATCCTTCACACAAGTTCAACTATCAATATGTGGTTACTATTAATTATTTTAGGTGCAATTACATACTATCTCGCCCAGAAAAGTGTGGCGCCCATTACTCGTACTCCTATTTGGATTATTTGGTTAGTGATGATGATGCCGGCGATGGTTTGGACAATTTGGTATGAAATCAATGGAGAAGATCAACCCATTCCCCTTATCTGGGTAATCACTCCTCTACTCATCTGTTTTGTTCTCTATGTCTGGTTAATTCGACTGGGCCGAATTCCTTCGTCTGATCAAACCAAACCAAGCATCCCAGACTCATCCCTCAAACTTGAAGACGTAGAAGAATCCACTCAAGAGACTAACAATGTCCGTCCTATCACAGCTACCGAAGAAAAATCCCTACGAGATTGTTTTCCTTGGGGAGTCTATTACTTACAGAATCTAGATTATCGTCCTCAAGCTATTCTCTGTCGAGGGAAATTACGCACAGCCCCAGAAAAAGCCTATAAGTCCATCAAAAAAAATATTGAACAAGTTTTCGGCGATCGCTTTTTAATTCTCTTTCAAGAAGGATTACAAGGAAAGCCCTTTTTTGCTCTGGTCCCTAATCCTTGGTCAAAAGGGGAAGCTAAACCCAATGAATCGAAAGCAGACTTAAAACGCCCCTTATTTGCTCTCGGTTTATTATTATTAACCCTACTCACCACTACTGTTGTTGGTACCATTGACATGGCTGGAGTGTCCCAAGACGTATTGAACAACGATCCGAAGGTATTATTACAAGGATTGCCCTATAGTTTAGGATTAATTGCTATTTTAGGGGTTCACGAATTGAGCCATTATTTAACGGCTGTTCGCTACAAGATTGCGACTACGTTACCTTATTTCATTCCCATTCCTTTTTTCCTGGGAACGTTTGGAGCCTTTATTCAAATGAAATCCCCGGTTCCCCACCGCAAAGCGTTATTTGATGTGGCGTTGGCTGGTCCGTTGGCTGGTTTTTTTGTTACCCTTCCTCTTTTATTGTGGGGAATTTCTCTATCCGAAATTGTTCCTATGCCTACGGCTGAAAATGCTTCTTTACTCAATATTGAAGCCCTTGATCCTCGTTTTTCTTTCTTGTTTGCTATTTTAGTTAAAGTAGCTTTAGGTAGTGATTTTGTTGCTGGCAAAGCCCTTCATCTTCATCCTTTAGCCGTGGCTGGTTATATTGGTTTAATTATTACTGCTTTAAATTTAATGCCTGTGGGTCAATTAGATGGAGGTCATATTGTTCATGCGATGTTTGGGCAAAGAACGGCCATGATTGTCGGTCAATTAACTCGCATTTTTATGTTAGTTTTAGCGATGATTCGACCCGAATTTTTAATTTGGGCAATTTTATTATTTTTAATGCCCATTGCCGATCAACCTGCTCTTAATGATGTCACAGAATTAGATGATAAACGGGATTTTCTGGGTTTATTTTCTTTGACCCTCTTAATCCTAATTTTACTACCTGTCCCTGGTGCTGTAAGTCATTGGTTACAAATGTGATGGTCAAAGTGAACTACCCCAACTAAATCAAAGATTATAGTTGGGGCTTCCAATCTCATTGGAAGTTGCGTCTAAAAGGCAAGAAATCTTACCCCCTAGCCGTCTTATACTTCCTCCATTGGCAGTATCGCTA
>JASJDN010000117.1 GCA_030065205.1 Crocosphaera sp. | reverse complement strand
GCGTTTGAATCATACTCTTGATAGTATTAATGTTCGTTACTATTCTTTGGTTGATAAGCTTGGCTCTGTTCTTGATGATCCTCCATCTGATCTCCCAAATTCATAGTTGTTATGAGTCTGGGTTAAAAGTTTACTGGGGATTCTCCTAAAAGAAAGATGAATCGATAGTGAACACTGTGATCAAACTATCAGATTTTTAGCTCAAAATTAGCTTTATTATCGCTCTAGGTTACACTTTAGACAAGAAGAAAACGAGATTATCTCCCTTGACCGAGGCTTCCCCCTCGAAAGACAGAGGGCGGAGGGCAGAAGGCAGGGGGGTTTTTTTCAACCCTTCCCTCTTCCCATTTTCACCCGTCTGCCTCCTTCAAAACCTCTAACTAGGTAAACCTTGGGGGATGGTAAACGCACTACCGACAATATTGACATCGGAGTTGGCTTCGATAATCTTGTCGAGGGTGGTCAGTTCTAGTGGCTTATCGAGAATCCCTGCTAACCTATCGACATACTCATCGTTTTCATAGAAGAAGCGATCGCCGTCTCGTAAATTTTGAAATTGCAGACCAATAATAGCATTCATGGTCTCTCCGACAATGCTATCGCCGAACTGTTCTTCTGCTAAACCACCAATCCAGAGATCCACCTCGTCAACGGAACTATAAACAGAGGCAAATTTTGCAGACAGTTCTGTATCATTTCCGGTTAACTCATCAAAGTTTGCATGAGCAGATAACCCTAAACTCTGACGAACAGCGTTAAGACCAGGAACCCCATGTTCCCGTCCCCGTTGAATATTGAGAGAAGCTAAGTCAAAACCGCCGGCCCCTGGAGGTCCAAACAAGAAGTTACGAACATCATCAACCAGCATAGTATCAAGTTCTTGGGCCAGTTGGACTTCTAATCCTTTGAGGAAAGGATCAACCCCATCGGCGACAATGGCACTGGGGTTAAAAAAGGCATCCCGTAGGGCAACGGAGTCGATATTGCCAGCGTCATCTACTTTGAGCAGTTGGGGAGAGAGCATGGTATGACCAAAACGGAAAAGCCCAGTGGAAAATTCTGTGAAAATTCCAGGGTTTACGGTGTCGTCATATCCCGTATAATCGGCAATAACATCATCGTCTAGAAGTAAGGGCAGAAACTCATTGTAGGTAATAATCTGAATTTTTGCGCCCACCAAACGACGAGCAGATTCATAAATGAAGTCCCCACGACTTAACCCAGACTCTTCAAACAATTCGTTGAGTTTTTTAAACTTGTTACCCACCCCTTTGTCTAAGATATCTCCTAGCTTATCGGCGATGGTGTTATGTTCTCGCACCCAGAGGGTATGAACTGCGGTTAAACCGAATTGTTCATTAACACGGATATCCCCTGCCATGAAGTTACCAGCACCATCAACGGGAAGTAATACCTCTCCGTTGTTACCGATACTGGTGGCCATTCTGCCGGTAATATCACTATCACTCGCCCGTAAAGCAGCAGCAGTGGTCGCATTAGAACCATAGACCATCGAGCCATCGAGAAAAGCCGTAATTTCGTTGATCTGTTCGCGGGGGTTAGCCGAACCGTCTCCGGGATCAAAACCGGTGTTGGGGTCAAAAATAGAACGGGTTAAGGGGATAACTTGAGTCCCTGTGAAGAAGGGATCGAAATCAGGATCACCGAGAGGAACGGGGATATCAAAGGGTTCTCCCAAGGGACCGGGTTCGGTTAAATCGATATCATGGTCAATAAATTGTCCCCATTGCCAAAACCAGTCGGAAAGATTGAAACTGTTAGGAATAGAGACTTCTCCTTGATCAGCAATAGCATTACTAATAGCTCTAGGATTAGGAAGGGTGAAGGGTGTATTGATACCGCCCCCTCTGGGTTCAGAATAGCCATCTTCGTAAGCAGCCGGACTCAAGCGCAACAGTTGAATCCCTTCTTCGCCATATTCGGGATGAGTTAAATTATTATTTAAACCGTTAAAGGTGCGAAAAGCATTCTCTGAAATGACATCATCCCAACGCAAGTCATAGGTATTGCCTGAAAAAACGGGCGTACCTGAACCATCCACTTCCCCAGAGGTTACTTGGATAAAGTATTTCCCTGCTTGGGCAACGGTAACATCCAGAAATTCGTTATCATCGACAGAGGTGGAAGAAGCGATTTCATTTCCTTGTTCATCAAAGAGAAATAAATCGAGGTTACCGGCTGCATGGGTGAAAAATAGTTCAACGGATAAGTCCAAAGAACCTGGGGTGACTTCAATTTTATAGAAATCATCGTCTAAAGAAACCCCTAATCCCCCTAATTCACTGAGAAGGATTTGTTCATCTTTAGATAGGTTGAACGCATCAAGGAGAATATTATTATTCTCAAAAATATCATCCATGGTTACTCCTTAATAATAAATAATGTTTGACTGAACGTGGTTAGTTGATGTCCACGTAATTTACTGAGATTTGAGGAATTTCTCAGAAAATCAAAAGACATTTTATAGTGATTTAAAACACTATTGCCTGTTATCTGTTCCCCGTTTTTTTCTAAATAGTGTTATTCAATACCAATTTCACAATCTAAGACTACAGATCAAGATTTTTCCTCCCCCCACACTTCCCACACTTCCCACACGCCCTCATCTGTAGCCAACTTTAAGGAAAATGGTATAAGTAGTCAAAACCAACCACCTGTAAATTTTTCGTTGCTGAACAGATAACTTATTCTACTACTAAATGCTATCAATCTAATATTTCTCTGGTTGGATAGGTTGAAAGCTGTTTCGATTATATTATTATTTTCATAATTATCATTCTCAATTAACCTATCTGATATTAACGGAGTAGGATGGCTAAGAATTGGGTCTAAAAGAGTAAGAGTGTCCATTGTACCTTTTTAAGAATTGTTCTTTTGTCATTACGTAATTTACCTGTTATAACTTTCCATTAATAAAATGTAAAGATTAATTATGACAATTGTTTCAATCACTGTTGAGAATATTACATATTCTTAAGTGACCTTGACAAAGTGAAGGTTATTGAAATGGATAGCTTAAGCGTTTACAATAAAAGCAAAGTTTTTGATTAAGAAAGTAATCATGCAGAAGTTTGACTGGAAAAAACTACAAAATGGCTCAGATATACGGGGAGTTGCTTTAGAAGGAGTGGCTGATGAAACGGTTAATTTAACCCCCGAAGTTGCTAAGATTTTAGGTCAGGCTTTTGTAACTTGGTTGGGGAAGAAATTAGGTAAAAACCCCTCAGATTTGACGATTTCTTTAGGTCGAGATAGTCGCTTATCCGGTCCTAGTTTACTAGCAGCAGTAACGGAAGGAATTAGTTTATCAGGAAGTAAGGTTTATGACTTTGGTATTGCTTCGACTCCTGCGATGTTTATGAGTACCATCAACCCAGAATTAAGCTGCGATGGGGCGATTATGTTAACGGCGAGTCATCTTCCTTTTAATCGTAATGGGTTGAAGTTTTTTACCAAAGAAGGAGGACTGAATAAGGGAGATATTAGTGAAATTTTAAGCTTAGCTGAAAAGAATGAGTTTTTATCAGCAACAGAAAAAGGAACCATAGAAAATTATGATTTTATTGGGGTTTATGCCGAAGGATTAGTTAAAAAAGTGAGGGAAGGCGTTAACCATCCTGAAAATTTTGAGCAACCGTTACAAGGATTAAAAATTATTGTGGATGCGGGGAATGGTGCAGGGGGATTTTATGCAGCGAAAGTTCTAAAACCCTTGGGAGCAGATACAGAAGGGAGTCAATTTTTGGACCCTGATGGTACGTTTCCCAATCATATTCCTAACCCTGAAAATGAAGAAGCAATGCAGTCTATTTGTCAAGCCGTTATTGATAATAAAGCGGACTTTGGTATTATTTTTGATACGGATGTAGATCGTGGGGCTGCTGTTGATAGTCTTGGTAAAGAATTGAACCGAAATCGTTTAATTGCTCTGATTTCTGCCATTGTTTTACAAGAACATCCGGGGTCAACCATTGTAACCGACTCTATTACTTCTGATGGGTTAACAACCTTTATTGAAGAAGAATTAAAAGGGGTTCATCATCGCTTTAAAAGGGGCTATAAAAATGTGATTAATGAATCCATAAGATTGAATAAAGAAGGACAAGAATCTTGGTTGGCCATTGAAACTTCGGGCCATGGGGCAATGAAAGAAAACTATTTTCTGGATGATGGGGCATATTTAGTCACTAAACTATTAGTTGAATTAGCCAAATGTAAACAACAAGGAAAAAACTTAACCGACTTAATTGCTAATTTAAAAGAACCTCAAGAAAGTCAAGAGTTTCGCTTGAAAATCAATACAGAAAACTTCAAAGAGTACGGAAATCAGGTTATAGAAAAGTTGAAAGAATTTGCTTCAACTCAAGATAACTGGCAACTTGTTCCTAATAATTATGAAGGGGTGAGAATTTCTTGTCAATCTGATGATGAAAATGGCTGGTTGTTATTGCGTTTATCTCTCCATGATCCCGTTATTCCCATCAACATAGAATCCAACGTTTCCGAAGGGGTAAACAAAATTGCTACCAAGCTTGTAGACTTTCTAAAAGGGTTTGATGCTTTAGATTTAAGTACATTTAATGTATAATCATCTCTTGAATCATCATGAGGAGTTAATTAGATGGAAAATACTAATATAGAAGCCCTTGTTAATAAACTACAAGAGTGGTTAGTTACGTTTGGGATGCAGTTAGTAGCAGCTATTATCATTCTTATAATTGGCATACAAGTGGCAAAATTTTCGAGAAAATTAGTTGCTAAAGCCTTAGAAAAAACGAAAGTTGATTTAACTGTTATTACCTTCCTTAGTAATGTAGCTTATGTCACTGTTTTAGCCTTAGTTACTGTTGTCGTTTTAGGACAAGTTGGGGTCAAAACTGCCTCATTAATTGCTATTTTAGGGTCAGCCGGTATTGCGGTTGGTTTAGCGTTACAAGGGTCATTATCTAACATTGCTTCTGGTATTATGTTAGTGATCTTTCGTCCTTTTCGAGTAGGAGACTATATCGAAGGAGGAGGCACTGCTGGTATTGTCAAAGAGATCCAGATTTTCAATACTATTTTAACCAGTCCCGATAACCGCAGAATTTTCGTTCCCAATAGTAAATTTTTTGATGGTAGTATTACCAATTATTCAGCCGAAGAAACCCGTCGTATTGACTTAGTTTTTAGTATTGGTTACGAAGATGATATCAAAAAAGCCAAACAATTATTAACGGATATTTTAGCAGAAGATGCTCGCATTTTAAAAGATCCTGCACCTACCATTGGACTATTGGAATTAGCGGATAGTAGTGTTAATTTTGCTGTTCGTCCTTGGGTTAAACAAGCAGATTACTGGGATGTATTTTTTAGTTTACAAGAAACCGTAAAACAACGATTTGATGAAGCTGGAATCAATATTCCATTCCCGCAACAAGACGTTCATATTCATCAATCTTAAATCACTCAAGTCTGCTTTTAGAAGCAGACTCTCTAACCATCCCCTAGAAAGGTTCAAGAAAATGATTCAAACCTTATCACCTAGAGAAATAACGTTACATCAATAGTCAATCTAAATTCTAAATTCGCGAATTCTAAATTCTCATTGACCCTTTTTCTTAGCAAAATTAGCAGCAATTTCTGCATCAACTCTCGCTTTTTTTATAGCATAAATAGGCTTCAAACCTCTTAGATACCATCGCAAACATTTATCAAGTAGCATCTTTTCATCTTCAGTCAAAGCAAGAGCGATCGCTTGCTGGACTTCTTTGGGAACAGCATCAATGAGGCGATCGCCTTTCAGCGAAGAAAACTTGTCTCTCCCTGATTTTAATTGCAACCATTCCTTGAACTTGGCACCATCCCCTTGTCCATTGAGTTTCTTGATTTTAGATTCTAACCCTTCTCGCGGCTGACAAATAGGCAAATCATCAGGAATATCAATAGCTGATTCTTTGACAACAGATTTAATGGCTTTGGTGGCAGCAACATCTGCTTTACTGTTCTTTTCCCTGGGTATCCATTGAAACTGACAACGTTGAAATTCTTGCGATAATTGACGGGCTTTCCGTTGCAAGGGGATAAGCCCCTCGTTGTAACATTCGTACTCACCGATCACTTGATTAATAACCAATTGTGAATCACCATACACCTGAAGATGTTTAATTCCCATTTCTAACGCTTTTTCTAAACCGAGAATTAAGCCTCTGTATTCTGCTTGGTTATTAGTGACATTTTCGCCCAAATATTCCCAAAAACTATGCTCGTCCTCATTGATTTCAATAACAGCACCACAGCCTCCGTGACCAGGGTTTAGAGGAAATGTACCACCATCAAAAAATAATTTAGCTTGTTTACTTTTCGCAGACATATTTGTACCTCTTTTGACAATTTTTGAAGCCCATTACAGATCGTAGGGTGAGTTAGTAGCGGGGTCAATTTTGATGAAAATATTATAAGTTTTGATGTGTAGTTTAACTCACCATTTTAAATATATACTCTAATAGCCGATAACACGTGTAGAGACGTTTCATGAAACGTCTCTACAAAAGTGGGGTATGGCAACAGGATTTAATATAAATTTACTTAACCATATAAAAAAGCCCACTTAAAAGTGGACTTTAAAAAATTTAAGCAATAAATTAAATACCTTAGACGGTCATAATATCCTTTTCCTTAGCCGCTAATAAATCATCAATTTTTTTAGTGAAATCATCTGTTACTTTTTGAATATCATCTTGTAAACCACGAGATTCATCCTCAGAAATGTCACTATTTTTCTCTTGTTTGCGAACATCATCAATGGCATCTCGACGAATATTTCTGATAGCAACTTTCCCTTCTTCAGCCATTTTACTAGCCAACTTCACTAACTCTTTACGTCGTTCTTCAGTTAAAGGCGGAATATTCAAACGAATCACATTACCATCATTATTAGGGGTTAATCCCACATCAGACATTTGGATCGCCTTTTCAATTTGCCCCATACTCCCCTTATCATAGGGCTGAATCATAATCACAGTGGCTTCTGGGGTCGTAATATTAGCCAACTGATTTAAAGGGGTTTCCGTGCCATAATAATCAACGGTGACGCGATTGAGGATAGCCGGGTTTGCCCGTCCTGTACGAATGGTATTAAACGATCGCTGAGTAGACTCAACGGATTTTTGCATATTGTCTTTTAGGTCATCTAACATCACAGAAACCTCCTACAATGGTTCCAACTTTTTCACCTTTAATGGCGCGAACAATATTTCCAGGGACAGAAAGATCAAAAACAATGATAGGGATATCATTTTCTTTGCAAAGGGCGATCGCTGTCCCATCCATCACCCGTAAATCATGAGCCAATACATGGCTATAGGTTAAGCTTTCGTAGCGTCGGGCGTTGGGGTTAAGCTGAGGATCACAGTCATAGACTCCATCCACCTTCGTCGCCTTAAAAACCACCTCTGCATCAATTTCTGCTGCCCTCAGAGCGGCCGTGGTATCGGTGGTAAAAAACGGATTTCCCGAACCCGCCCCAAAAACAATGACCCGCCCTTTTTCAAGATGACGGATCGCACGACGACGGATATAGGGTTCAGCCACTTCCTGCATGGCGATCGCCGTTAATACCCTGGTGGGAACCCCCATTTGTTCCAGGGCATCTTGTAGCGTCATGGCATTCATGACGGTGGCGATCATGCCCACATAGTCGGCGGTTGCACGATCCATGCCGGCTGAGGCTGCTTTCACCCCTCGGAAGATGTTTCCTCCCCCCACAACGATCGCCAGTTGGATGCCATGATTAATGACATCTTTAATTTCTTGAGCAATGTCGGCCACGACTTTGGGGTCAATGCCATAGCCCAGGTTTCCCATTAGGGCTTCACCGCTAAGTTTGAGTAATACGCGCTGGTAAGTCATCCCTGTGCCGTAACTGTCTAATTGAGCCTATCTATCTGGGTAATAAGCATCAGCGATCTTGTCCTTTTTGTCAAACTCTCTTTTGAGTTGGGGGTTCATTTCTTCTTATTGAATAGGATGCTCATCAATGTAACTTTTTAAGGCTTGGTTGAGTCGCGTTTGCCAGCCATCGGGTTTTAGTAACTTAAAATAGTTAATAATCTCAACGAAGATTATTACTTAGTCCTCATAAATATTTTGAGGCATAAGTGGAACTGATTTACTAGCTTCTGCCGAATTGATCTCAATTTTAATACGTTCTTTCTTTCTATATATTTCTTCTTCACTCGCCATTCTACATCTTTTCTCCGATGCTTCAGGACTGTTTAAATATTGTTCAAAAGAACTGTATCTTTCATCAGGAATAGATGATGTTCTCTCAAGACTTCCATCAGACTTAGTACAAGTTATCCAAGATGATGTAATACTACTTGTGTTAGAAGTTGAAACTTGACTATTAAGTTGTGCTGATTGATCTTTATCATAAAAAAAGTAAAACAATAACATACAATTGACAGTCAAACTACCTATTAAAGCTATTCTTACAAACATGATATTTTAAAAATAATTGTAGGGTATATTAGTGTAACGTAATACACCGAAAACACAGATTTTGGTGCGTTACGGCTCTAACAAAATTGTAGCTGATCTAGAAAAATTTTAATCTGCCTAACGCACCCTACTTAAGATTTGTTTATAAAATAGTCTTGTTTTTAAACCAGAGTAAAACTTAGAGAGGCATATTTTTCTGATAAAATCGGTGCATAATCAGAATATAAGTTATGAAAGTTCTACAAATTGTCCCATCCATCTCTTTAATTTATGGTGGTCCGTCTCAAATGGTTTTAGGTCTTTCTGCTGCTTTAGCTAAGGCAGGGATTGATGTTACTATCTTAACCACTAATTCTAATGGAGATACGGGACAAGAACCGTTAGATGTTCCTTTGGGGGTTCCCGTTGAACAAGAGGGTTACAAAATTATCTATTTTCCCTGTTCTCCCTTTCGTCGGTATAAGTTTTCTCTCCCTTTGTTGCAATGGTTAAATCAACACGCTAAAGCGTATGATATTGCTCATTGTCATGCGTTATTTTCTCCAGTAACTACAGCAGCAGCAACCATTGCTAGGTATCAGAAATTACCGTACATTCTACGACCATTAGGAACCCTTGATCCGGCTGATTTGAAGAAAAAACGACGTTTAAAGCAAATTTATGGAAACTTTCTAGAACGCCCGAATATTGCTGGTTCGGCTGCTATCCATTTTACAACGGAAGAAGAGGCGAATATTTCTTATCGTTACGGAGTAAAAACGACAGATTTAATTATTCCTTTGGGGGTTAATTTTCCCGATAGTTTACCCAAAAAAGGCGAAACTAGAAACAGTTTAAATATCCCAAATGATGTCCCCTTACTCTTATTTATGTCTCGTATTGATCCGAAAAAAGGTTTAAACTTTTTAATCGAAGCGACAGAAAAAATAATTAAAAAAGGACTTAACTTTCATTTAGTTTTAGCCGGTTCTAATCCTCAAGATCCTGTTTATGAGGAGAAGATAAAACAACAAATTAATCAGTCTTCTTTAGCTAAATATACAACCATTACAGGGTTTGTCAAAGGGGATTTAAAATTAGGGTTATTGCAAGATTCAGATTTATTTATTTTGCCGTCTTATTATGAAAATTTTGGTATTGCGGTAGCTGAAGCAATGGCTGTGGTAACACCTGTTATTATTTCTGAAGGGGTTTATATTTATCCTGATGTTAAAAATTATGATGCGGGTTGGGTAACTAAGTTAAATGTTGATGCGTTAACTAATGCTTTAGAAATAGCGATTACCTCCCCTCAACTCAGAGAAGAAAAAGGAAAAAATGCTTATCAATTAGTCAAAGATAAGTATAGTTGGGAAGCGATCGCACAACAAGTAATTAATGCTTATAAAAAATTAATATAAATAGAATAGTCAAAATTGTATTTGTATTCTATTATTATCCTCAATTTGATTGGAATCTCTTTCTATAATGATGGTTTCTTGGGGCGTTTTTTCTGTTTCTATAATAAGAGGAACTAAGGTTTTTGACTGATTATCGAATTGATAGCTTAATTGCTTCTGTTGCCGAGGATTATCAGTTAGAAATTCTACTGTTAAAATTTTGTTTTGAAAAGTCATATTTTTAAATTGTATTTGATTATCAATGATGAGAGTATCCACATTTTTTAAGTTTCCTTGATGACTTCCTAAGAAAACGGCAATATAATTATTGACTTGAATCCCTTGATGAAGTTCAGTTAAAATAACAAAAAAATCTTCTAATTGATCGTCATTAATATCTCCTCTGACTAAGGTTTGATTTAATCTAAATACTGTGTTTTGAGTTTGATAACGCCCTTTAGATAAAGCAATTACTTCTCCATCGGGTAGATAAAAAATACTATTTTCCAATCTGTCAATATAATGTTCTTGGGCTAATAGTAATTGATTAAAAAGAAAATAATCAACACAATTAAAGCATAAGGTTAAGGTAAAAAGCCAATGTTTCATTTTATTGATATTAATAGGTAAGGTGTGCCAGGTTTTTAAGAGTCAAGTTAGTTTAAATAAGTTTTTAACTTTTCCACCCTACCGTAATTGTTTCAAATTTTCTATATTATTACTACACAAAATAGGAATATTCTCAGTAATTTTTTCGATTGACCAGTTCCACCATTGTAATTCTAAGAGTAACTTAATTACTTGATCACTAAACCGTTTTCTAATCAGTTTAGCCGGATTTCCTCCTACAATGGTATAAGGTTCAACATCTTTGGTTACCACTGAATTTGTAGCAATAATCGCCCCGTCTCCAATATTAACCCCAGGCATAATTAAAGCATTATAACCCAACCAAACATCATTACCAACAATTGTATCTCCTTTAGAATTTCCTTCAACAGACATGGTATTTTCCCAAGCATGACCGAAAATAGAAAAAGGATAAGTTGTAAAATAATTAATGGGGTGATTGCCTCCATTCATGATAAATTTAACATCACTGGCAATAGCGCAAAATTTTCCAATGATTAATTTATCGCCAATAAAATCAAAATGATACAGTACATTTTTTTCAAAGTTATGAGGATTTTCTAAGTCATCATAATAGGTAAAATCTCCAACAATAATATTAGGATTTTTAATGATATTTTTCAAAAAACAAAGTCGATAATAATCTTGTAAAGGATAAGGGTTATTAGAATTAGGGTAAATTGTCATTTGGATAATTATTATTTCATTTTGTTTAGTAGTTAAGCAAAAAAATGTAGGGTAGATAATATCTACCCTAACTACTATTTAAGTGATTAACTTAACCGAGATAAACTCATTTTAGATGAGCGCTGTTTATTAGATAAAGGCGCAGCTATAGTGGTAAATTGTTCCACTAATCTTGGGGCTAACCGTTGTCCCCAAACGGCTAGATAACTTTGCCATCCCACTAATATTTCTGGGTTGTTTTTTTGCAGTCCCCTGATTAAACTTTGGGCAACTTTTTTAGGGGAAACCGGTGTCATAAACCGAAACCAGTCTAACCCTCGTACCATATCCGTATCGGTAAGAGATGGTAATAACGCCACTACCCGAATATTATAAGGGGCTAATTCCCCTCTTAAAGCTTGCGTAAAGCCTAAAAGGGCGAACTTTGTGGCAGAATAGGTGGCCATGGTAGGGGCTGCAATTTTCCCCATTAAACTAGAGACATTGACAATCGTACCCTGTTTACGATAAGCCATGCGTCTTGCTATTAATCGCGTTATTTGGTATGTTGCCATTAGATTGAGCGATAACTCTGCTTGTACTTGGGATAAACTAGCCCGCAGAAAAGACGTTTGATGGGCAACACCGGCACAGTTGACTAAAATATCAATCGGGCCATAATCCCGCCAAGCTTGAGCAATGGTAGTGTTAACAGCCACTGTATCGGTGAGATCCAGGGGCAAAATAGCCACCTCAACCCCTAAACTTTGGATGTCTGCGGATACATCCTCTAGTTTACTTTCGTTACGGGCAACTAATAAGAGGCGTTTGATGCCATTTCGGGCTAATTCCACGGCGATCGCACGACCGATCCCACGGGATGCCCCAGTAATTAGGGCTGTTTTTCCTTGTATATTCATAAAAAACACCTCCTTAATGCCCTGTCTCTCTCAAAGATGCAAAAATCATTGCATTCCTTGCTATAGCAAAGACAGGCACAAAAAATTAAATAGACAATCAACAGCCACTCACAGATAACGACTTCTACCTTCGTTAGTACATTGTTTGTACAATTAGGGTTAAGGAAGACCTAGGTATGACCTTTCCCTTAATCGACTTGAGAGAAAAGGTCTATAATTGTTCAAGTTAAGAAGTGTTCTGTGATGAACTTGTTTTGTTGTGGTAAAAAAACTGTAATTACTCGGCAGATAGTAATGATAATAGAGATTTGCAGTTGTAGAGCATTGAGGTTGCGTCTCCTTTACGAGCGTTGACTAAAGCCGAACCCATCTATTACACTTTAGCAATTAATTCAAGCAATGGCAACAAATCTTTACTAACCCCCTGAAAAACCTACACAGGTTAAACCCGTGTAGGGCAATCAATGGGAAAATCTTAACTAATTTCTTCAATAGAACGTTCTAGCATCGACTCTTCTCTTATTTCTTCCTGCTTACGTTCTTGGGTTAATGATTCCCTTGCTTTTTCATCAATCTGTTTTGGTTGATGAGTTTCTTCGACTTCAACAGCCCGATTAACCATTTTTTGATGGCGTTGTTCATCGGTTAAATGTTCTTGAGCCATCAATTCCCGTGCTTTTTCGTCGGTATTCATAACTGAATTTCTCCCTGGCTGAGACTAACTATATATTACCACTGCTCATCACGAAGCAAAGACTTTGCGTTATATTATCATTGACTCCCATTGTATCTGGCTTCTTGAGGAAAAAATTAGGCATATTCACTTAAACAAGGCATAATATAATGGGTTGATGAGGAGAATTGGGGACTTCTTTAAGTCTGTAGCACTATGGAACAATCGACAAATCAAGGGACAACTGCTAACCATCAGGCTTTATTAGAACGTATTGCCCTGCGAACCGGTCAAATTCCCTGGCAACTGTGGGCAATTATACTAATTATTACCTCTGGAACTATCGGTTTTACCGCAACATCCATGTTGTTAAGGTTGCCAAAATCCCCTCAATGTGTTCGTATTTTCTGGCCCGTTGCTTCAGCGTCAATGCGAATCTATTGCGCTCAAATCGAAGCCGAACAAGGCAATGTAGATAGCTTTCTACGGGCTATTAACTTAGTGGAAGCCCTACCAGATGATCATCCCCTAAGACACGAAATCAACCGTAACGTTGAAGAATGGGCTGTGGCTATCCTCGATATCGCCGAACAGGAATTTCAACAAGGAAAGCTAGAAGCAGCTATACAAACAGCCCGTCGTGTTCCCACTCATGTTCAAGTGTACGAAGTGGTAGAAGAGAGGATCGAAAAGTGGCGGAGCATTTGGCGAGAAGGAGAAGAAATTTTTGCTCAGGTAGAAGAAGAGTTACGGGAATCAAATTGGAACATAGCCTTTAGGGAAGCTGTTCGACTCTTGAGTGTTCCCAATAAATACTGGGCTACCACCCGATACGATGATACCGTTAACAAAATTCAAATCGCCCAAGAGGAAAGCAGTCGCTTGGATAACGCTTACCGCGTCTTACGTCGGGGAGGCATTGATAACTGGTTAACAGCGATCGCCGATGCTGAAAAAATTTCCCCTGAGAGTTACGCTTATCGAGAAGCCCAAAACCTGATCACAGAAGCCAAAGAAAAAATCACTGGTTATATTGATGATTTAATCGATGATCGTCGTTGGTCTAGCTTATCCGATGTGGTCAATAAGTTGCCCGATAGTCTCGCCTTATCGGAAGAGATAGCAGACTGGAGAACCATGGCCAGTGCGGGTTTAGACGCTCAAAGCGGCACAGTGGATAACCTGGAAATTGCCATTTTAGCCCTAGAAGAAATTGATGAAGATCGTCCCCTCTACCAAGAAGCCCAAAATCTCATTAGTCGTTTCAAACTGGAAATAGAAGACGTTACCCATCTACAAGAAGCCCGCACCTTAGCTAATGGAGGTAGCGTTGATGATTTGAACGCAGCCATTGCAGCCGCAGAGATGGTTCCCTCGAGTAACCCCCGTTATCAAGAAGCCAGACAAGAGATTAATCAATGGACTCGCACCATTCAACTGCAAGAAGATCAACCCATCTTGGATAAAGCCCGTGGTTTAGCTGTGGGTGGTAGTATTTCTGATTTAAGACAAGCCATTGCTCAAGCACAAATGATTGGTTCAGGCCGGGCTTTATCCGATGAAGCAAGACGAGAGATCAATGGCTGGCGTGCCACTATCCAACGCCAAGAAGATCAACCGATTCTCAATCAGGCGATCGCGTTAGCCTCTGGGGATGACTACGAAGCAGCCATTCGCGCTGCCGGGCAAATTAGTTCGGGCCGGGTACTGTATCAAGAAGCTCAAAGTAATATTCGTCAATGGCAACAAGAAATTCGCGCCCAACGTAACTTACAAGAGGCTTATTTGATCGCCCAACCCCAAACCCCTCAAGCTCTGGTTTCGGCCATGAGTATTGTGCGTAAAATCCCGTCTTCGACGGATGCTGGAAGTCAAGCTAAGCAGGCTCTTGATCGTTGGGGGTTTCAATTACTGTCCATGGCTCAAAAATTGGCTAATCGTTCTTTATTACCTGAAGCAGTCAAGTTAGCGCGGATGATTCCTAGTGATAGTGCAGCTTATAACTCGGCTCAATCACAACTGACGGTGTGGAATAAGTTACTCGAACCCCCAAAACCAGAAATTCCCCCTTCCTTAGCTCCTGAAAACGAATTTGTACCGATTCTTGATACAGAAGGCTCTAATAATACTCCTTAACTGATTATTTAATTATGGAATGGCAAGAAATTTCTGGAAGTTCGGTTTTAGTTCCTCGATATCCCATCGCCATTATTCATTTTCTGGGAGGGGCTTTTGTGGGAACAGCACCTAATTTTACCTATCGTTATCTACTCGAAGAATTAGCAAAGGAAGGGTATGCTATTATTGCCACTCCTTTTGTTAATACCTTTGATCATTTGGCGATCGCTCGTAGTGTTCTGAACCGTTTTGAAAACATTTTAGATCGCCTCAAAACCAATACGTCTCTGGGACAGGGTTATCTTCCAATTTATGGCATTGGCCATAGTATGGGTTGTAAACTTCATTTACTAATTGGTAGTTTATTTTCTGTGGAACGGGCAGGAAATATTCTCATCTCTTTTAATAATTATCCGGTTAAAAAAGCCATTCCTTTTTTAGAGCAAATTGATATCGAAAATTATTTAAGTTTAGAATTTACCCCTTCTCCTGATGAAACGAAAATTATTATAGAAAAAGATTACCAAATTAGACGCAATTTATTGATAAAATTCACCAATGATAATATTGATGAAACGATGATTTTACAACCCATTTTAGACGACAAATATCCTAATTTAGTGGCGTTACAAAGTTTATCCGGGAACCATTTAACCCCATTATCTCAGGAAATAAAGTGGGAAATGGGGGAAGTTTTTACGCCTTTGGATGCGGTTGGACAATGGGTAAAACAAACGTTTTCTCGTGACTTATATCGTCTTAAAGATGAGATTTTACGCTGGTTGAATCCTGGTAGAATTATTTAAGCAACCGCCTGGAGATGGGCAAAGTCAAATACTTCGCCCCCATTTACGGCACTAGCAAGCTGAGTACCGTCCGAAAGATCAGTAATTTGCAACGTATAGTTGTACGGCAAAACAAAGGAGTCTCGACCTTCGACAAAGTTACGAATAATATCGATTTCCTCGTCAAAATAAAGATAGGTAATTTCGTTTGACACTGACTCCCTATCAAGATTGATCGTTACTTGTCCTGCTACCCGATTATGCTTGATTTGGATTGTGTTCGCACCACGACCAGCAAAAATGATGTCAGAACCACGATAGCTGAAGATTTTATCGTTGCCATCGCCACCCATAAACACGGTTTCGTTAATGCCAACGGTGCTAGGGTTATAGTCATACATAAAGTCGTTGCCAGCACCACCTATTAGGGTATCGTAGTCGTTGCTACCCCAGAGGTAATCGTCACCGTCCCCTCCGTCGAGGTAATTATAGGCTGTTGCATACCAGTCGAGAACATCAGCAGTAGCATAGAGTCTGTCATTACCTGCTCCACCCATAAGGGTATCGCTGCCATGGCCACTATTCAGAATATCATTGCCTTCTTCCCCATAAAGCTCGTCGTTACCACGTTCCCCCAGTAAGCGGTCACGACCTGTTCCTCCGTACAGGGTATCATCACCGACCATTCCGTCTAGGGTATCATCACCAGCACCACCGTAGATTAGGTCATTACCGCCATTGTTGCGGTTGCGGCCTAAATTCGTATCACCCCAGAGGATGTCGTTATCCTCTTGACCGTCGATAACATCATCTCCTAGGCCGCCAAATACGGTGTCACGGCCTTCCCCACCGAAAACGGTATCATTACCGCCACTGGTTGGATTAGCATAAGGGTTCTCAGTAGCATCGGCATAAATGAAATCGTCACCTTTATTGCCTACGATTACGTCGTCGCCCAAAAGAGCTTTGATGCGGTCGTTAAGGTCAGTGCCGTTAATCAGATCGTCTCCGAGGGTTCCGAAAATGTATTCAGACATTTTATCAACGTTGTGTTTCTACTGGTTGCTTGTCATGCTTACGTCGATTATTTTAGCAAATTTATATCTTTACAGTGATCGAAAATTTTGGGTCTGAAACCCCGTCCTTTAAAAATATGGTTAAATGTTCGTGAGTGGGAATGCCCTAAATGTGGCACTAAACATGACCGCGACATCAACGCAAGTAACAATATTTTGGCCGCAGGGCAAGCGGTGTCAGTCTGTGGAGCGAGTGTAAGACCCGAAGAGAGT
>JASJDN010000116.1 GCA_030065205.1 Crocosphaera sp. | reverse complement strand
TTATGGGAGGTTTCGCCACTTATCTAGAACACATTGGTACAAACGATGACAACATCTCCCACTGTTGGTTCCCCGACAGAACGACTAATCAGGCGTTTTCGTTTCCCAGAGTCCGGAGGGTACTTTATCCGATTTATTCAATTTTTCTCGCATTTCCCAAGCTCTGGAGGTTCCGTCAATGACTACCTTTCACTCTCATCTTGGATGGGTACACCCCAAATCTGGCTCAATTCAGGTTCATACCTTACGGCCGTCTTTAGTCTATCACAAGACTTCTTCCTGGCGAGAAATCCCTCGATTTTCGTTCCTTAATCGGGGATTTCTCGCCAGGAAGAAGTTAAAATAACATTTATAAATTTGGGATTGAGGAGATGTTTAGAGATTTTAAGAATATTTTTATAGAATCAAAGGGCTTCTACCCTTATCGTAGTAGAAGCCCTCTATCAAAGAAGAAATTTTGAGTAACAACCCTAAAAAGGACAATCATCCTCATCATCTAACTGCATATCCCATTTTGCTGCTAAAACTTGAGTAACCATCGCTTCTAACGCAGCAGCATCCATATTAGAATTACTCTCAGGAAGAGGAGAAGCATAGGTAATGGGAATTAAACGTAAACAACGACGATCCTGAATCAAATCAAAATACGCTTCTTGCTTTTCGGACTGTTGAAGTTGTAAATAATCGAAACTTTGAACATTGAGATACAAAGAACGATTAACCACAATGGTTGCTTGATTCGGATCATTAAAGACTTCAACGATCCATCCCTCCCCTTCGCTTTCTAGCTGTCCATCGAGGGTATGAATATAACGAACCCTTCCGAGATCGTTGAGAATACGTTTCATGTCCTCAGCATTAACAATAATCCCAAAATCAATAATACAAGGGGCTGGGAACGGGTGTGAGGGGTGATGGTGACTCATAAGAAATTGCCTGAAAGCACAACAATTGGTAATTCAGTCTAAAGACTGTAGGAGTTATAAAGAGAAAGCCAGAATAAGCTTTTCTCTCTAAATGGGAGCAGAGAAACAATTTTGCTGACGACTTTCAACCAACGCTAGGAGACATCCTGATTTTGTTGTCTGGTAGCATGATTAGATTGAGATAAAATTAGGCATCTAGGTTAGTCTGAGTTCGGAATAAGCTGAAAGTCCGATCCAGTCTTTAGGGAAAAAGACGATTATAAGAATCAAAAATCATTTAACACCGAACTCATGTCAGTTCAAGGCCAGGCTAAAATAGTCAAATGGGTGAAAATGACCCTCAGCCAAGTGCCATCTAACATTATGTTACCGCAATATTCCCTAAGCATTTCTTGAACCTTTGAGAGATAACCCTTAATTTTGGGATCGTAAAGTTTCTACACATAGGTAGTTAAATCTTCAATCTTCTCTAAAATTGATAACAATTCCACTAAACCAAATTGAAAACTGCTATCCCATCCCTACTAGGGGCGATTATTTTTTATACCATTATTCCCTTACCTGATCATTGGCCAAAAAATTTTCAGGCGATCGCTCGTTGGTCCCCCATCATTGGTCTAGGAATCGGCGCATTATTAGCCATCATCGATATACTATTTAACTGGATAGGATTTCCCATCACCGTCCGAAGTGCCTTAATTATTGGGTTTGGGATTTATTTCACCGGCGGATTACACTTAGATGGAGTCATGGATAGTGCCGATGGATTAGCCGTTACCGACTCCGAAAAACGCCTAGAAGTGATGCAGGATAGCGTTACAGGGGCATTTGGGGTTATGGCCGGCACAATGCTCATTTTGTTGAAAATCGTTGCTTTGAGTGCCATTGTTGACCATCGCTGTTGGGGGTTAATGATGGCCTATGGTTGGGGACGATGGGGACAAGTGAATGCGATCGCCTTTTATCCCTATCTCAAACCCACTGGAAAAGGAGCGTTTCATAAACAGTATATGAAAGTTCCCCAAGATATATTAGGAGGTTTCATCGCTTTATGGGGAATGACTGGGGTATTTATCCTATTTTACCCCGATCAATGGAGGTTAGGGTTAACAGTAGCAGGGATAGGAATGGCGATCGCGTTAGGGGTTGCTGCTTGGTTTCATCATCGCTTTGGGGGTCATACTGGGGACACCTACGGGGCAGTGGTAGAATGGACAGAAACGTTGATTTTATGTCTGTTATCAATTCACAGGCCGTAAACGGGTGACATTGAGGCGAAAATTGCCCCCTCCGGTTTCTCCAAACGCACGAACACGGATAATATAGCGGCCCGTTTCAGTGATGCGAGAAAAGAGTAACGAGTTGGTACTTCCGTCTGGACCATCGTCATTTTCGGCAATAGTGGCACCATCGGCCCCTAATAATAGCACCACACTATCAAATTCGTCAGACGTGAGATCGATGGCGACTTGATCCCCTTTTTCTAGTTGTATCCAGTAATCCTTTGCAAACCCACCTTCTCCTGTCGGAATATCTTGATCTGAGAGGCGATCGGCAACTGGTCCATTAGATTTAATGGGAATCGGACTATATATCCGTTGTTGTCCTCGTACCGGAACAGCAGTTAAACCCAACATCAGGGAAAATAAAGCGATCATTAAAGGACGAGAGGAGACTTTACCACACAAATAGGTCATATTATGAATAATACTTACACACACTCCCGTATAGTCTATCGAATGTCTCGGGATTGGGGGTCAAATTTCATCAACAATCAGGAAAAAATTTAGGAAATTTTTATGATTAAAAATCTGATAATCTTAAATAAAGGAACAATTAGGCACGGTTTAATCCGTTGGAGTTAAAGAGAATGTCAGACTTTCCTAATTATGATGATCAAATTAAACAAGATTTAGAAAAACTGAGACAGCAAGAACAGCAAAAAAAATCCAAACAGCAACAAGAAATGGAACGCGATCGCCGTTTGGTTCAACAAGAAGAAGACTATCAATTACTCTTAAAAAAACAACAAGAATTAGAAAGAGAAAAAGCAAGACTACGAGCAGAAATCAGACGTAGACAAGAATTAAAAATAGAACAAGAAAGAATTAAACAAACAGAATTGAATAGGGAAGAAAGACGCAGACAGCAACTTCAATATGATCGAGAAAAAGTGAGACAACAAGAATCACAAAAATCATCCCCTCCCCCTGCTTATACTCCTCATTATTCCCCGTCTCCTAAGTCTAGTATTGAAGAACAATTAAAAGAATTAGATAAACTCATTGGACTGAATCATTTAAAAGATGAAGTTCGTCAATATATCAACTTTCTTAAAGTCCAAAAGTTACGAGAAAAACAAGGGTTACAACCCGTTTCTATCACCTTGCATTCGGTTTTTTGTGGTTCTCCAGGCACAGGTAAAACCACCGTCGCGAGATTAATGGGGCAAATTTATCAACAATTAGGAATACTGAAAAAAGGTCATTTAATTGAAACAGATCGTTCTGGAATGGTGGCCGGATACGTGGGACAAACCGCGCAACGGGTGGATGAATTAGTGAATTCTGCTCTAGATGGCGTATTATTTATTGATGAAGCTTATACCCTAAAACCTGTCGATCCTGGTAATGATTTTGGACAAGAAGCCATTGATATGTTATTAAAAAGAATGGAAGATTATCGGGATAGATTAGTGGTGATTGTGGCTGGTTATGGAGATGAAATGACCCGTTTTGTTAACTCTAATCCTGGATTAAAATCTCGGTTTAGTCGTTATTTTTATTTTGAAGATTATACCCCACAGGAATTAATTAAAATTTTTGATATCTTTTGCCATCAACATCATTATACTCTAACTGAAGCAGCAAAAGAAGTATTATTAACCCGATTTAAAGAATTATATGATCATCGGGATAAAAGTTTTGGTAATGGTAGATTAGTGAGAAATATGTTTGAAAAAGCCATTGAAAAACAAGCCAATCGTTTAGTTACTATTCCTGATGTTAACCCTTATATTATGCAGCAAATATTACCCGAAGATGTGGATCAATTAATTATTAATAGTTAATCATTTATTTATAAAAATTGTAGAGGTTAACTGAAACAATAATAAACCGTCATTGCGAGGGGTAATATCAATAGTCAGTCTTGATTTCATTAAAAATACCCCGAAGCAATCTACCATAGACATAGAGATTGCTTCGGGAGAATAATGATTATAAATTGGTCTATAGTAGTAGTTAACTCCCCTTGCAATGACAATTAAAAAATAATGTCTAATCTTGATAATAATATGATGCAAGAAATTTTATTGGAAGATGTATAACTTCAGTAATCGTCAACTGTCATTGCGAGGGGTAATATCAATAGTCAGTCTTGATTTCATTAAAAATACCCCGAAGCAATCTACCATAGACATAGAGATTGCTTCGGGGGAATAATGATTATAAATTGGTCTATAGTAGTGGTTAACTCCCCTCGCAATGACAATTAAATCCACAGACAATAAACTAAATTATTAAGCTACTTTAACTTAAATAACAAATCTTTAAAGATAAGGTATTTATCAGAAACTTCTTCTCAAATTACTACTAGATTAAGAGTAAGTTAACTCTATGATACCTAGAGGAATCAATTATGACTTCTACATTGAATCCCGAAACACCCCAAATGCAACGTTCTGCTTTTGATTTTTTTACCCCCAGATTATCACCCCCAACAGACTACAAACAATCAGAACCTAACTTTGAAAATGCTTACATCTGCGCCAATATTTCTCAACTCTGTTATTTAAAGTCTGTGAATGCAAAACGTATGAATATAGGGTACGAAGAAGCGGTGCGATCGACTCTATATAGTTGGGGATGTAGTTATGAAGATATCCAAAAAACCATCTTTATTGATAGTCAAGATATTGAAGATGATGACGAAGATATTGGTGACAACAAAAAGAAGTATATTGCTGACACCCAAGGATTAATTATTTTTCATAAAAACACTGCTATTATTGGGTTCCGTGGGTCTGAAAAAAAAGTTAGTGACTGGGCAACAAATTTTAAATTCCGTTCTCGTGAACTCGATTATACAGATAAACCATACGAACATGAGAATCCTTTAGCCGTTATTTTCAGTAAAAAACCGAGGGTTCATCGTGGTTTTTTGGCTGCTTTTAAAGAACTTCTACGCCATCAACTCTATCAGGACTTTGTGATAAACCGACTAAGCTCCGCAGAGAGTGTCTGGTTAACTGGACATAGTTTAGGAGGTGCGATCGCTATTCTTGCAGCTAACTATTTACTAGAGCAAGGAATCGATGTATCTGGTGTTTATACATTCGGTGCGCCTCGTGTTGGTAATATTCTTTATCGAAATCTCATTAATGAGAGGTTAAAGTATCAATACTGGCGATTTATGAACGATAATGATCCCGTTCCAGATATTCCTTTTCGTGAATTAATTTATCGTTATTCCCGTGAAGGATGTATGCTACGTCTTAATAAGATAAATAGAGATATCGATTGCTTGTTTAGGATTGATGAAAACGGGAAAAGAATCAGAATCCCAGGGAGACAAGGTTATAATGGCAAGTTTACTTCTGTAGACGATCATAAGTTAGATGGTCTAGATGGCTATTGTGAGAGACTATTTTCTTTCGCTGCTCAACGTCAACCAGATTGTCCTCAAATGACCTTTGAACAATTAGATGATCAGGGAAGACTCAAGGGTGTTACTCCCGAGATTTCTATTTTTCAAACAATAGATGCTCTACTAAAGCACGGAGTCTCTGAGGAAATAATCGCTCAATCGTTGAAGGTTGACTTAGAAATGGTCAAAAAGGCGAAAGATTCTGATTTTCCTTACAGTGATTAAACCGATTAACTAGAGTTCAATTGTTGTTTTCCCTAACCTATATTTTTTGCAACTTAATTCTCATTTATAGCGTTTCTCGGACTCATGAGGTACACTTAACTCCTGCCTCCTGCCTCCTGCCTCTTCTAGAAGATAAGATAGGTTTAAGAATCGGATTTGGTATAACTTCAATAATCGTCAACTGTCATTGCGAGGGATAATATCAACAGTCAGTTTTAATTTTCATTAAAAATACCCCGAAGCAATCTCTATGTCTATGGGAGATTGCTTCGGGGGAATAATAACGATAAATTAGTGTAGAGTCGTGATTAACTCCCTTCGCAATGACAAATAACTCTCTTATTAGGACATCTTTGCCAACGCAGTTAATTTTGCTTTTGTCGAAGGGGTTAAACCGCTTAATTCATCAAGGGTTAACCATCTTTCTTTAACCAATTGAGCCAATACAAAAAGGGACGTAGACTCTCGACAGTCATACTTACCATCGATATTGTAGCGTTGACTGTTCAAATAGTCACTTAAAGCCCAAATGTCGTTAATATCAGTGATGCAACTGGCTTTTTGAGTAATTTCAGCCACCAGTGCTTCCGTTTCTCTAGCATAAGCTTTTTTCAATGCTTCTTGGGCAATTTTTTGATCTGTTTCTAATGATTGTTGAGTGTTCGTATTCATAGCGGAATTTTGAAGTCATTAGAATACGCCCTAACCAGTAGAGCGTATCTATCGTATTAATTGTGATTTTACTATTCTTAAAAATATAGCAAAAATTTTCCCAATTAACGAACTAAGTTCAATAGTTCTTTGGGAGAAGCCAATAAATCAATGGCCACAAAGAAAATTTTATTTTCAGGATTCAACAAAAATCGCCAAGCAATATTCATACCAACACCACCACCAAACCAAGGGGTTTGACAGGTTCCTGTGACTTTAATTTGAGTGAAACCATCGTCAGCCGGTTCACTGACTCCGCGTTCGGGAATTAAATTAAGATTTTGACATTCTTCACGGAAGAAACGCAGCACGTTTTCTTTACCAACAATCGGTCTGCGGAAGGGAGGTTGTAAGGCTCCATCTTCGGTGAATAATGCGATGAGAGCATCAAAGTCATTCGCATTTAAGTTATTCATGTAGCTAAGGATAGTTGCATTGTCAACCCCTTCAATCTTCACTTGAGTCCGTTGTCCAATTTCTTTGGGGGGGACAACCGGTTCACTAATCTTTTGGAAATTGCTCATTTTACTGGGGTCATAACCCATATCCACCACACAATTGCGAAGAACGGTAATTTGTTGACCTGGTTCTAAACCTGTAATGGTTACGAGGACAGCATTAGCATTAGCCGACAGCTTATAACCTTGAGGAATAGGAGCAACTTTGCCCTGTTCCATTAATCTTCCTAGTTCGTACCAAAAACCAAGCTTGATATTAGGACTCCAAGTCGCATAAGTCCGACTGACGGATGTATCGGCACGGTTGGCTAAGTCGCACATTGCCTGACTTTGCTCTAAAGGGGTCATGTTAATGATCTCTTTAATCGTACCTTCAGCAAACTGCATATTGGCCGCACCAGGAGCAGCAACGGTGATATTTTTACCCATCTCTAAGTAAGCAAACCAAATGAGAGCCAGTTGGTCCTCGGCGCTGAGTTGCTCAAATCTGGCGATAGTTGCAGGAACAGCATCAGCAGCTAAGGTATTCGGAAAAATATTACGGGCTGAATCTAAAGTAAAAGGCATAATTTATCCTTATCTTTGTGAGGTCTTGTGCAGGCTAACGTTTAGTTAAGTTAGTCCCATTCTTAATCAATGTATCATGAATGTGAAGATTTGTTTAATTTTTTAATCTATTGAGCTAAAGTCAAGGAAATAATTATTTATTAATTACTCTTAACTTAAGGTTAAGTATTTTTTATAGTCTTGTTTATTTTCAAGACTTTTATGGGAACACTAACATTATCTACCAATGTTATCCCCGCAACTTAAAAACAATGAACGCTCAAACAATTCAGCAACTTCAAGAAACAGATACGACCAATCAAACCATCATTAAAGAGCAAAGCATTTCTAAGTTATTATTAATTAATAACGGACAACTAAGGGGTAATATTTTTTTTATTATAATCCTTCTAAGTCTCATCTTAATGTTAGTTTTAGGGACTATAATTTATCCCATAGATATTCATCATCTTAGTCATTTATTTTCTCCATCTCTGACTCATTCTCATCACCATAACCCAATGGGATTACCTTTATTTTCTATCGGAATTGTTCCAATGGGAGTAATTTCTATTGGAATTGTTCCAATGGGAGTGATTTCTATCGGAATTGTTCCGATGGGTTTAATCTCTTGTGGGACAGTAACGATGGGATTATTATCTATTGGTTTAGTCTCAATGGGAGTAATTTCTAGTGGATGTGAAGCTATGGGATTGATCAAATATCAAAACTCTTTTTTGAGCAAAATACAGCATTTAACTAAGTAATATAACCTTAAATAATCAACGTTAATATTATAGGGGTCAATAACTATTGACTCCTATCTAACTATCTTTTCTGATACTGTGAATATAGCAGTTCCCATACTTGTGAGGTACAAAGGTGATCGCTTTGAGGCAGGAGGCAGTAGGCAGGAGTTAGGTGTACCTCATGAGTCCGAAAAATGCTATATTCATTAACTTTCACCACATACTTGAACAAAAACAGTCCGTTGTCTGGGTCCATCTAATTCTACTAACATCAAAGATTGATAGGTTCCAAGGGCTAATTTTCCGTCTACAATAGGGATAATTTCACTGGTACTTAACGTCATGGCCATGAGATGAGAATGAGCGTTTTCGGGTTCATCAGGAGGGACATCTCGTAAATGTAAATCATTGTGCAAATAAGCGTCTGTGGGGGGAGCTAATTTGGTTAAATAGGTTTTGATATCTTCTAATAATCGGGTTTCATCTTCGTTGATAACAAGTGCAGTGGTTGTATGTCTTGAGAAAACAATAACTTGGCCATTTTTTATGTTAGTTGTGTTAATAAATTGCTGTACAGATTCGGTAATATTATAGAAACCAATACTTTCGTCAGTGGATAGCTTTAATAAGGTGTGAAAAATTGACATAATAAGTAAACAGGAAAATAATCAATTTATTTTATTGTACTCCCACGGTTCTGCCGTTGGAACCAAACACAATAGGAGTTTCTTGTTTTAACGGTTCCCAACCGACATTATATCCTGCTTTCCATGCTTGTTTTCTCGCCATTCTAAACGCAGAAAAACTATCGGGACGGACTAAAAATGCTAAATAATCTGTTTGAGGATCAAACTTTTCTAAGGTTTGATTAAAACTGGAATCCGTTTGAGCAATGGTTTTATAAGATTCTCCTGTTTCGGGAGTTATGGGTTCATAAATAAGTGCATCAAGGTCATAAAATTTGACTTTGTAATGTTCCGTTTCTCCTCTAAACCGTTGAAAACTTTGAAGGGTTTGCGCTCGACAATTTTCATATTCTTGAATACGATTGAGATAATATTGATAAGTGTAAGTGTCTAAGTTAGTGGGAAGTTCAGGGACAGAACATTCAGGAAGATTTTTCATTAACAGAGTAATTTGACGATCAATTTCTTCATCATTGATATAAGAGATTTTATTATTTCTGACTTCAAAAAATCGGGGTTTTTTCTCAGTATTAGATACTAAAGGTGTGGTAACAATGGTACTTGATTCCACTGCAACAACGGTAATAAATAAACTAATAAACATTAATACACCGACGGTATTGGTCAAAATATCTAAGAAAGAATCTAGGTTTTGATTGGGTGAGTTTAAATGACGATATCTTCTAGTTCTCATTGTTAGTTAATTCTTCTATTTTTAATTTCCAATCTTCATCAATGGGTTCGTATCCAATATCAATCCCCTGTTTTTCTACTATGTCTCTAACTTGTTGAAACACATCAATTCCTTGGGGACGAAGGACAACAATTAAATACTGTTTATCTTTGTTTTTTTGTACCTCCCGAATTAATTGATTTAGGGGTGATCGCCGATTATTAATATCAGATTTAGGGACAAAAACTTGACTAGGATGTAATAAGATTCCATCCTCTCGGCATTCTATATATTTGGGGATTTTACCTTGATTTTCTCCGGTGGTTTCTTGTTTGGCAATAATGGTGATTTCTCGTTCATTTTTGAGTAGTTGAGTCGTTAAAACAATGATTAATAAAATGAGAGTACCAATGGTACAAGCTAAAATTGAAAGAAAGGGAAACAATTCAACTTCTAGGGATTTTTTAGCAAAAGAACGACGACGCATAGTAGCAGTTTTTAATGGGGTGTATCAATCTTTGAGTTAAGTTGAGTGTGGGATGGGTGGGGAGTGTGGGGATAATTTTTATTTTCATGGTTAATCTATGGATATAAAAACTACTGTAAATTAAAGTTCTTCGGAATCGGTAAAAGTGATTAAACGAGGTTTACTTAATTTTTCGAGGATAGGTTGAATGTGTTTAATTTCTGTAATCATAGACTGAGAAAGTTCTCGATTGACGTTTAATTGTTGATCTAACATTTCAAGAAATTTGCTTTTTTCTTCGATGCTCATGTTATTGATTTTGTCCAGTTGTTCGATTAAATTACCGCTTAATTGTTGTAATTTTTCGATTTCTGAAATAAAGCTTTTTGAAAAAGTTTCGGCTGCTTGTTGTGCATAGATTTCTGCGGGTTTAATTAATGCTTCAGGGTTAGGTAAATAATCTTGAAAGGCTTGACGAATAGACTGATTAATGCCATCGTAATCTAGATTTTCACTTCTTTCTTTGAGACGAGGTAACACAAAATCATTGATATAAATATCAATTCTGAGCAGCAAACGGGATTCCATTCTTTCTACTAAAACTAAAGGAATCATCACCAAAACACTTAATAATAAAGCTAATAACGTGGTGTCAAATGCTACCGCTAACCCACTGGTTACCGTACCAATTCCTTCTTTAATTTGTTCAATTTCTCCCGCTTGTTCCAGGAAACTAGAAAACCCATTAACCGCTTGACTAATCCCGATTACCGTACCAATAAATCCTAATAGGGGAATCGCCCAAACCAGAACACGGGGAAAGCTATAAGAAGCATCCGTTGCACTCAAATAAAACGTCGAATCATCTAACGCTAATTCCGAGGCAATTTTACGACTTCCTGACTGAATGTAAGCCCCTAAAATGCGACTACAACGAATGGGTAATAGTTGATTCTGTTTAGTTAAATTGTTTTGTAAGGTCAATAAATCCCGCGATCGCGGATTATCAAACGTAACGGTTTGTGGAACCCAAGAACGACGTAACGCCAAGGATTCTTGTTGTAATTTAATCAGTTTAATGACCGTTAAAGATACGACAAAACAAGCCAAATAAATGACCAAAAATTGAGTAAACCCCCTTTCATATAAAAGAACCCCAATAAACGTGGGTCTTAAGAACAGTAAAGTCAGGGTATAAATGGCAATAAATAGTAATAAACCCATCAAAGAGATTAACCAGAAATTAACTTCTAGTTTCTGACGTTCACCATCTCCTGATAATAATAAATATTTGTTAGGTTCTTTGGTTGTTGTATTCATCCTCAATCAATTATGATAATAGGGAATAGAGAATTATTTAAAGTTATCATATTTATTAAAATAATTAAACCCGATCAAGACAAAGGAAAGAGAATCGTAAAAATTGTACCTTGATCCGGTTGAGAAACAACCTTGATAGTTCCCCCCATCCCTTCTACTAGGGTTTTGACGATAGATAACCCTAACCCAGTTCCCCCAACGTTCCGACTTCTTGCTTCATCCACCCGATAAAACCGTTCAAAAATGCGAGTTTGATCCGCTAACGGAATACCCACACCGCGATCGCACACTTCTATTTTTGCCTGTTGTTTCTCTTGACTCAGTTTCAGGAAAATGGGTTCAGGAGAATGGGAATATTTAACCCCATTGTCGATTAAATTCAAAAACACTTGTTTGAGGCGATTTTTATCCCCTTTCACTTTGATTAAATCATCAGGAAGAGAAATCTGCACAGGGATAGGATATTGATGAACCATTCCCGCAATTTCGGGTAATAACTCATTGAGGACAATGGTTTCTAGATGAAAATACATCCCTCCATTTTCGGCCCTAGCTAAATCGAGTAAATCCTGTAATAATTGAACCGTACGCTCAGCTTCCGATGAAGCGGTTGCTAACGCTTCTCGTTGGATATCCGTTAAATTATTTCCCCTGCGTAGGGTACTTTGTAAATAACCAGAAACCACCGTTAACGGGGTGCGTAACTCGTGGGAAACATTACTGACTAACTGACGTTGATCTTCCCAAGCATCAGAAAGACGGGTTAAGGTCGTTTGTAAAGTTCCTGCTAATTCTTTGACCTCACTCGGCGCATTTTCTAACTCAATTTGTACCTTTCCTAACGTTTCCGTGCAAATATCTTGTGTCATCTGACTCATCCGTTTTAACGGTGTCAGAGAGGTTTGAATATACCAAGCAATGGCCATGGTCATGAAAATAGTTGCAATGACACTTATAATCAACAGACTACGCATGACACTCCAAAACATCATTTGATCCCTGGTAATATCTTGAGCAATATAAAAATTCCCTAAATTAACCCCTTTAACCACTAATTTCGTCGAACATAGCAACCAATAACGATTATTAACCCGTTGTAATTCCGGTTGAGGCGAAATATCTGTCAAAGACACTAAATCATTTCCTCTCATTCCCATTTTCAAAACTTGAGACTGGGACCAGATGTCTCCTTGGGGACTCTTCACCCATAATAATGTTTGGGGGTTAGACAGGTTATCAATGGCCTTTTGAGTTCCTTCTCGCAAAGAAACCATATCGCTATAGATTTCCACATCAGAGGGAAAACGCTCCGCAATGTAGCTTGTATTATTTTTATGGGTAACGACTAGAATACTCTGCATTTGCCAACTAATCCAAATAACCACCCCACCCAGTCCTAAAATGGACATTGCAGCAATACCAAGGGTGAGTCGAACTCGGAGAGAAGTTAGATGCAACAGTTGTTTTACACTAGGGGAAGATTTAATCAGCAACATTACCAACAATGTAAGATGGGCGTACTGTTATCTTCTCACAATTAACTAAACCGTAAATGATAGAAAGCTGAGTTTTAGCTGAAAGCATTCCCCTCCGATAGCAATCAGGAATGATATATGAGAACCCATGAGGACATAATAATATTATGTCCCTACCAATAAGCTTTTGTAGGGATTTAACAGTGTTAAATCCTCTTGGTCATTTTCTCACAACTTAAACCTGATTGTTAAGTTATTGAGGCTATTAAACGACAATTAGATAATAATATTCCCTATGGAACCTTAGCCGTTTCTCATAAAAATTTACCCATGTTACGTTGGTGCGATCGCTATTTAACATCCTATGCAACTTTACTCATGTGTATGGGATGGTTATCTTGAACAATCACTGTGATTTGTCCAGTCTCTTTTAAGCGTTGAGAAGCTTGTTGAGCTTGCCAGTCCATCAACTTCAGGTAAGAGTCTCCCTTAAAAGAGCCTAGCTTTAGTCCGTAGTCAAAACTAACTCCTATGGCATAAAGACCTAAAATATTTAACCTTTTTCCCCGTTTTTTCGTCTGTTCTAAGAGCTTTTGCTGTCCACGACGAGCATAACTGTAGCTAACGGGACTCCAAAGACCTACCCATAACTGAGATAGCATTAAATCATTTATTTTCTTTCTTGTTGACATAGTGAACAAGATGCTCACACTACTGTGTCTCAAACTTATTTAAAACCACTATAAAACCCAATCTAGGGTAAGGTTAACGAAGCTGCCAGGCTAAATGCACCCTCTTATTGAATTAGAAAATGTATCATGTTCTTCAAAAAACCTAATAAACAGGACAAACTAGACAATAATCAGCATCCCTTAAGCGTGAACATTGCTAAAGTTCTCTCGTCAACGTTAATTGTCTGTGTGGTTGGTTCAATCGTCTTAAGTATCCAAGATAAACCAACCCCTGATCTAATTACTGATCTTGCTCAAAGTTCCTTTGCAACCTTAACAGGAATGTTAATTACTCGGTTGTAGAAAAAGCGTAGGGTGGGCAAACAGGGATAATTGATAGCTTAATCAAGATAGTTTCTCTAATTGCCCACCATCATCGTTATATTATTCTTGAATAGAAACGGTGGGCAAAAATAATTACCTAACCTGATCATGAAGTATCTTTCAGTGTTTGCCCACCCTACAGGAATGGACATAATAGGATTATGTGCCTAAGATTACTGTTCATTCTGTCAAAACGATAGTTATCTGCTTCATCAACAGGGTGTCGAATTAATTCAAAGAAGATGCTGGGGAAAGATTGAAAAAGACGATAAAAAATAGTATCTGTTTTCATTCCTTATTTTGATTGTTTTTGAGCTATTTTCGCCTTCCAATCTTCAATAATTCTTTGTCGTTGTCTAGCAATAACTAAAGCATGATCTGGAACATCGTTTGTCACAACCGATCCGGCAGCTACTGTTACCTCTTCTCCTAACGTTACCGGTGCCACAAACACACTATTTGCTCCCGTTTTAGTGCGATCGCCGATAATAGTCGGATGCTTCTTAACCCCATCATAATTAGCGGTAATAGTTCCCGCACCTACATTTACCTGTTGTCCTAACTTTGCATCCCCAAGATAGGATAAATGAGCAACATTACTCTTATTTCCCACCTGAGTCTTTTTAATCTCTACAAAATTACCAATACGACAAGATTCTTCTATTTTCGCCTCTCCCCGTAGATGAGTATAAGGGCCAACGCGACAATGAGACGCAACGTCTGAGTCACTAATAACCGAATAAAGTACCGTTACTTGTTCCCCAATGATACTATTTTCAACGAGACTTCCCGGACCAATACGACTTTTTGCACCGATAGACGTATTCCCCCGTAGATGGGTTTGAGGTTCAAGAATCACATCAGGTTCTAAAATAACCGTATCATCAATAGTAATACTGTCAGGATCGATCATCGTCACCCCTGCACTCATCCAACGCTTTTTGATACGGTCTTGTAGAATATCATTAGCCTGAGAGAGTTGATAGCGATCGTTAATCCCATTAATTTCGTAATAATCTTCCACATCAACGGCCATCACCGGGTTAAGATAATCTACAACTTCAGTTAAATAATATTCTTTTTGATCGTTGTTGGTAGATAGTTTCGGTAATACTTGCGCTAACTTTGGCCAGTTAAAACAATAAATTCCCCCATTTACCCGATGGTTGTTTTTCTGTGCCGCATTACAGTCGCGATCTTCTACAATTTGACTAACTTGGTTATTTCCGTCGCAAAAAACTCGTCCATACCCTTTAGGGTTGGGTAAATTAGCCGTTAATAAGGTGGCTGCGTTATTATTTTTTTGATGAATCTGCAATAAATTTTCTAAGGTTTCAGGGCGTAATAAAGGCGCATCTCCGTTTAAAACGAATAAATCCCCATCATAACCTTCTAAATGGGGTAATAATTGCTGTATAGCGTGGCCTGTGCCTAATTGTTCTTTTTGTTCTACGAATTCTAGGGATGAGGTATCCTCAAAGGACTGTTTAACCTGTTCCCCTTCGTAACCAATAATAATTAATTTGCGAGATGGGTTAATGAGATGACAACTATCGAGTACCCTTTGTACTAGCGATCGCCCCCCTAAAGTGTGTAATACTTTAGGCAAGTTAGACTTCATCCGTGTTCCTTTGCCGGCTGCTAGAATTGCTACTGCTACCATGTTTCTATCCATCAACAGATCCCGAAAGGAGTATATCGTGTCTTGGGTTTTTTGGATAGGGGTTTCAATTGAGTGTGGGGAGTGTGGGAGGGGTGGGGAGTGTGGGAAGAATTTGTATAATGAATTGTTAATCTATTGATATGAAAACTGCTTTTAGAATTTAGAATGAACAATATTTTTAAGTTACCTGATTATCTGAATAATCAAGAATTTTTTGAGACGATTATTAATAACAAAAATATAAAAATTGAGCGTATCATTTCCACAGGACAAACCACCCCCGAAGGAACTTGGTACGATCAAGAACAGGATGAATGGGTTATTTTATTACAAGGAGACGCAACTTTATTATATTTAGACAACTCTTCAATTGACCTCAAAGCAGGGGATTATTTATTAATTAAAGCTCATCAAAAACATCGGGTTATTTTTACCAGTAGTAATCCTCCTTGTATTTGGTTAGCCATTCACGGAAATTTAGAAAACTTTGAGCAGGAATTAAACTAAATGGATTGCTTTGGGGTATTTTTAGTAAAAATCAAAACTTACTATTTATATTAACTCTCGCAATGACGACTTAAGTCTCTATTAACTTTTGAGAATTGGTATTAACTTCTTGCTTAAGTTCCTAAAGATAGGTGGTAAAAAGCTTTTAAACCCCATAAAGTAAATATAGTTTGACTTTATGAACTTAATCAGACAGACAATATGAAAAACAATCAACACAAACAGAAAAATGACAAGCCAATCTCACAGTTTCAAGACCTCACATTGGAGGAATTAAAAGGAGTACGTGGCGGACATTGTCCAGTCCCTGGACACCCTTTACCCCCTGGTGAACCAACCCCTCCCCCTGGTGGTTATATACTGTAACAGAAATAGGGAGGAATTGCTGAATCGTTTACTTCTTTTCAGATTACAATTCCTCCTTTTAATCATAAAAATATAAGCTATAATCTTGACATCCTCACGCGCCCTCCGCTACGCGCTTAGGGCGGTGATTCCTAAACCTCACGATCTAGGTTTCTGCTTCAATGCAGTTGCCTTCCGAGATTTACTCTCTTCGGGTCTTACACTCGCTCCACAGACTGACACCGCTTGCCCTGCGGCCAAAATATTGTTACTTGCGTTGATGTCGCGGTCATGTTTAGTGCCACATTTAGGGCATTCCCACTCACGAACATTTAACCATATT
>JASJDN010000115.1 GCA_030065205.1 Crocosphaera sp. | reverse complement strand
CTTCACTCAAATGCACTTTTAAGGGGGCAGGCAAAATCTAAATATTCCTCCTCGTACTCCGCTAGCCCATTTTACAACTATTTTTGCCTACCTACTTAAAAAAGATAGATACTTTAGAATACATGGTGTTAAAGTTATCGAACGTTATGATTATGAAGACTGTGTTAAAAATGCTAAAAATATTGTTGATCAGTTTCTCAACTTACTTGATAAGAATGGATAGTTTGTAAGGTGGGCATTTTGCCCACCCGACAGAGTTATTTAGGAACCACAAAGTTAACTAACTTTCCAGGGACAACAATCACCTTTTTAACCTCTTTTCCGTCTAAATTTCGTTTACCAATATCAGACTCACGGGCTAACTTTTCTAACTCCTCTTTACTAGAATTAGCAGGTACTTGAATGGTTCCCCTTGTCTTACCCATAATTTGAATCACTAAGGTAATTTCATCTACTACTAAAGCATCGGGATCAACCTTTGGCCAAGTTTCTAAATGAATTGAATTTTCATGTCCTAAATTATGCCATAATTCCTCGGCAATATGAGGTGCAAAGGGTGCAAGTAAAATCAATAAAGTTTCAATTCCCTCTTGATAAACCCCAGAATTAATACATTTAGCATCATTCAAAGCATTACTTAACTTCATCAATTCCGAAACTGCGGTATTAAATTGATAGTCTCCTTCTAAATCTTCGGATATCTCTTTAATGGCAGTATGGATGGCACGTCTTAAGTCTTTTTCTTCTTTGCTTAACTCCTTGTTACTAATAACTTTGCCTTGCTTTTCTACATAGCGATTAACCAAACGCCACACCCGATTTAAAAAGCGAAATTGTCCTTCTACATCGGCATCATCCCATTCTAAGTCTTTCTCTGGGGGTGCTTTAAATAAAATGAACATTCTAGCAGTATCTGCCCCATATTTCCCTAATACTTTTTGAGGATCAACCCCATTATATTTCGATTTAGACATCTTCTCATAAAACACCTCTAAATCATCTCCTGTATCGGGATCTTTTGGACTTTCAGGGTTAACTTTATCTACGGGAATATATTTACCCGTTTTAGGATTTTTATAGGCCATTGCTTGCACCATTCCCTGGGTCAAAAGACGATTAAACGGTTCATCAACATTCACTAAACCTCTGTCTCGCAATACTTTAGTAAAAAAGCGCGAATATAAGAGGTGTAAAATAGCGTGTTCAATACCCCCAACATATTGATCCACATTCATCCAATCATTTGCTTTTTCTAACTTAAATGCTTCTTGTTCATTCATTGCATCCGTGTAACGTAAATAGTACCAAGAAGAATCAATAAAAGTGTCCATCGTATCCGTTTCACGCTTGGCCGGTTCACCACAACTGGGACAAGGAACATTGATCCAATCGTCCAATTTTGCCAAAGGAGAAGCCCCACGCCCTGTAAATTCCACATTTTCAGGCAATTTCACAGGTAAATCTGCATCAGGAACCGCTACAGTCCCGCAACTGGGACAATGCACCACCGGAATAGGACAACCCCAATAACGCTGACGAGAAATTAACCAATCTCGCAAACGATACTGTATCCTTGCTTTCCCGTAACCTTGTGTCTCTGCATAGTCAATAATAGCGGTTTTGCCTTCTGTAGATTGCATTCCGTCAAAATTACCGGAATTAACCATAATTCCAGGTTCGGTGTATGCTTCGGTTAACGTGGGGTTATTATCCTCCGAATTTTCAGGAACGATCACCACTTTGATCGGTAACTGTTTCTCCGTTGCAAACTTAAAGTCACGGGTATCGTGGGCCGGTACACCCATCACCGCACCAGTACCATATTCATACAATACATAATCTGCAATCAAAATGGGGATTTCTTCGCCGTTAAAGGGGTTAATAGCAGTCCCTCCGGTTAATATCCCCCGTTTGGGTTTATCTTCTGCTATGCGTTCTATTTCGCTTTCATTGGAAACCTCTTCAATGAACGCCTCTACGGCTGCTTTTTGCCCCTCTGTGGTAACATTCGGGGTCAAAGGGTGTTCAGGGGCCAACACCACATAAGTCACCCCATAAACGGTGTCGGGACGGGTGGTAAAGACGGCTATTTTTTCGTCGCTATCCTTGACAGGAAACTCTAAATATGCACCGACAGACTTCCCGATCCAGTTTTCCTGCATTAACTTGACACGATCGGGCCATCCTGACAGTTTATCCAAGTCGGTTAATAATTGTTCTGCATAGTCCGTAATTTTAAAGAACCACTGACGCAACAGTTTCCGTTCTACTTTAGCACCCGATCGCCAGGAATACCCCTCGCTGTCCACTTGTTCATTCGCTAACACCGTTTGATCGATGGGGTCCCAGTTAACTGCTGCTTCCTTCTGATAAGCTAACCCTGCTTGATAAAATTGCAAGAATAACCATTGCGTCCATTTGTAATAGTCGGGGAAACAGGTTGCCACTTCTCGATCCCAGTCGATAGACAGTCCCAAAGTTTGCAACTGTTGCTTCATTTGGGCAATATTTTTATAAGTCCAGTCTGCGGGAGGAATATTGCGATCGATGGCTGCATTTTCCGCCGGAAGTCCGAACGCATCCCACCCCATCGGATGTAAGACTCGGTATCCTTGCAATCGTTTGAGACGGGCGATAACATCTGTAATAACATAGTTGCGAACATGGCCCATGTGTAGGTTTCCGGATGGGTAGGGAAACATGGATAAGGCGTAAAATTTGGGTTTATCGCTGTTTTCTGGGGTTTTGTCTAACCCCTGTTTAACCCAGTCTTGTTGCCATTTTTGTTCGATCGCTGCTGCGTTATATTGGGACTCCACGAATATTCTCCACTGCTATTTCCATGATCAATTATCCCTGATCGGTGGGGTATGTGTGGGAAGGTTGAGAAGCCGATTATTTTTACAATCTTTTTAACAATTACGCTACATTTAGAGTCGCAGTTACGGTTATAAGCCAAAAATTTCATTTATAATAGGATGGATGAACTATTATTGTACATAAGTCTAAGAGATGAGTCGAAAAACGATTAAAGTTAACTTTTATCATATAGAAATCTATCAGACAGGCAATTTATCTTTTGAGTCATTAATTGAAGAAGTGTTACAGAAACCTAGAGAAGAAAGAATTATGGAAATTAGAGCAGCACCTATTTGGCTGTGTGACGCATCCATAGATCAAAATTTTGTAACAGGGGATATGATTCGCTTAGGAATGAATGAAATTCCAGTTAAAGGAAATCTTCGAGGAATTGTTGAAAATATTGACTTAAATGACGATGAAGGATTAGGAACGCAATCAGCTTTTTTATATCATATCCCAACAAAGGTACTCCTACTGCAAAATCGACAAGCTGGTATATCCCCCTATAATTTAGCAAAATATTTAATGGAAATAACTGGAATTGATAACAATATTTTTGTAGATCCAATACTTTTACTTGAGACTTGGAGAAAACTTGAAAATATGCAAGATATTCGGAACTTTGAAGTTAGAGTAGCAACATTAGATCATTTAGGAATTTTTGCTGGTGATGATCCTGCCGTGAAAGACATAAACCAAATGACTCAATATTTTCAAGCACCTAGTTTAGAGTTAAAATTATCCGTTGGAAAAGCCAGAAATACATCACTTGAACTTAAAAAAAGCAAAAAATTCTTAAAAAATTTATTACGACTTAATGGACGTAACACACCAGTTAAAAAGCTAAGAGTTTCTGGAAAAACTGACGATGAAGATTCTTTGAATCTTGATTTATTAAGTGATAGAATGAGTGAAAATATAGAATATAATTTTCTTGGACGAACCCTTCCTTACACTGAAAGAAAAAAGCTATTGAAAGAAGCATGGGATAAAAGAAGTGAAGAAATCTTACAAATGTATCCCATATCTCAATAAATTAGTTTGTTATGATTTAAGAATTCCCGAAAAAACGTCAATGACTCTGTAGCAGCTACTACTAGCAGATACCAATGAAAATGTCCAAATAGCAAATATAATTTTGTGAACAATACTGGGATTCTTAAAATCTAGAAATAAACCTAAAAGGCTAATAAATGCTAAAAAAAAAGCATATTGAATTGCAGACATAAAATAGTTAATCAATTTATTATAAGTATTTGTTTCTTTCAACTTTTTAATAATGTATTTGTCATCAATAGAAAAGAGAATAGATTTAGCAGTTATTAAAAAACCAATAACAATACCACTAAGAGTTGTAGAAGTAGAAAACACATTATCTAATGATTTTGGTAATGAATAGTTAAAATTTCTTTCAAGTGAGACATAAACAACAAGTGCAACCACTCCGAATAAGAGAGGATACCATCTTTCCCATTGACTTCTAATACGTCTATTCATCACCGTAGACTCCAAGTCTGAGTAGATTGTCCATATTGTAAGCTAAATCAAGCTAGACAACCCAAATCGATCTAGACAATACTATTGTACCATAAAAATACAGATATTATACTTTTGGACTAATTATGATGTTTTGTAGGGGTTTAACACTGTTAAACCTTATACATATTGTTTTCAAAAGAAAATTAGTGTTAAACTTAGAATGTAGAAATTATAAATCTAATCATGGTATCTACCCCAGACAATAAAACATTGCAAACAGAACAAGAAACCGATGAACTTTTAGCATTTCTCAAAGAAAAAGGTTGTAATACGGAACTTAAAACAGGTTTACATCTTACTCCTGCTGAAAAAGGAAGTGGTAAAACTGATATATCAATTAATCATGACCAATTTTTTGCTGAATAACTTAAGAAAAAGTGAAACTACGAGGAATAATTGCAGATACAGGGCCATTATATGCTGCTATTGATATAGACGATCAATATCATCAGCGATCGCAACAAGAATTAAAAATAATAAATCAGCAAAAATTAGCAATTATAGTACCTTATCCTATTTATTTAGAAACTCATAAATTAATATTACAATCATTAGGAATAACTTCTGCTTTAAGATTTACAAGAGATATTGAAAAACAAATTAACTTTATTAATCCTACTCCTGAAGATTATCAAGCAGCAACTTCTATCATTACTAAGTTTCCAGATCAAAAGATTACTTTATTTGATGCAGTTACAGTTATTTTAGCAAATCAAATTAACTTACCTGTCTGGACGTATGATTATCATTTTGATATCATGAAAGCTAAAGTTTGGCGTTAATTTTTTTCTACAAACCTAAAGAATAAGTCATAATATGATTATGTACCTACGGTAATCATTAATATTTTGTAGGGGTTTAACACTGTTAAACCCTATATATATTTTTTTCATTGATTATTTTCAGGAGGAGATAAACGTTCTAATATTTCGGTCATTTTTGCTTGTCTTTCTTCTATTTGGTCAAAACGTCGATAAAAATCTGATTGTACTTCATAAAAATCAGACATAGAACGAGTTAATTGTCCTAATAATTGATAAATACCTCTTCTGTCTTTTTGCCATTCTTGTTGAAATGAGGCAAAATTATCGGTTAATGCTTCAATTGCACGAGCGTTAGATTCAATCAATTTTTTTAAATCTTCATCAGACATGGTTTAAACTCCTATTGGTTACATTGTTGTATTTACACTCAAACTATTTAGAAACTTATTTAAAATCAGCCTCATCGTAGCCTCTTTTAAAGTATTTTGGAAGGTTAGACTCTGTATAAGTTTCTAGTAATTTTTTCTGGAATTCTAGTAATTCTTTAAGGGTTTTATCATCCATATTTCCCTTATCGAGTAACTTAAGGAATTTATAATGATAGTGAATATAAGAACTCATTGGCCAAGGATGTAAATTTTCTGACTCAGAAGCATTATAGCGTTCATTATCAGCAGTAAAATCTTTATGGGCAGTTTCTATTGCCCAACGCATAAGTTCTCGCCTATAATCACCTCTAGATTTAACAGAGTTACCAATAAGTGCTATAACTGAAGCGACAATAGCAGTAATAATTATGTTTTCAAGATTGCTCATTTTAAGTTACTTTTAGCTATTTTACTATCTTAGCGATTATCATTATAGCATTCTTAAAAAGAACATATCATTATCCCTACGGTAATTATGATCTTTTGTAGTGGTTTAACACTGTTAAATCTAATTTTTTCATGTTGAATCATCAAGAATCTATTATTAAGCATTCAAAAAGTCATCCACACTGATATTAGCTTATTTTAAAATATTTCGTAAAGTCCCTTCTTTTATTTCTTTATGATGTGGAATAGTTGTCCTTAAATTAGAATTAGTATTAATCCAGATTTCATGATCACCTTTCGCTTGACGATAAAATTCAAAGCCAAGTTTTCTTAGTTTTTTAGTCACGACTTTATAAGAAAATCCCGATAGTCTTCCCATTATACTTCTACAATTAAAGGATATTCAAAACTATCAGGGATAGCCGTTATTTGATTATCTTTTGATTGCTTCTCTTGATCCATTTCAATTAAAATTTTAGCTAAATCTGAAGCAATTTCGATCACTTCTTCAATAGTGTTACCTTCAGCAACTAATCCTTGTATTTGATCGCTAGTTGCAACAAAATATTCTTGCCCTTTTTCTTCAAACTTTTCTATTTTTAATGTAATTAAAGTTTTCATGATTAAAATATTAAAGTATATCCTAATTCTGCACGAACTTCTAAACAAGCAATAATCGCATCTTTAATATTATTTAATGCTTCTTCTTTTGTTTCACCTTGACTAATACAACCAGGAATACTTGGACATTCAACAATCCACATATTATCTTCATCTTGTTCAAGAATTACATTAAATTTCATTTTGTTTAGCTGAATTTTGAAACCACCTTTCAGTGTAACATAAATTTTTAAGGGCATAATAATATTATGCCCCTACGGTAATTATGATGTTTCGTAGTGGTTTAACACTGTTAAACCCAATCTATTAAGATCACTATTTAGCTTGATTCCTCCGTATTTAAAGATGAATTAAGTTGCTCAATTTCTTGTAAAGTTAATCCTGTTAGTTTGGCAATATCCTCTATATTCATACTGCTTCTAAGCATATTTAAAGCAATATTTCTCGTAGCTTCTTGTTTACCTTTGATCTCTCCTTTCTTTTCTCCTTTAACTTCCCCTTCATGGAAAATTTCTTGATACATAACTGATTCTTTCATGATATCGCTCCTAAGAATTCGTTTAATACTGTCTTGATCCAATTTTAACCCAGATAGAATAGCTGTAGATGCACTAATATCACTTTGCTGTTGTTTATTGGGCATACTATCAATAATAGCAGCAATTTGGGTTAAGGTTTCTGTTGGGTTATCAGTACGAGTAAGTACAGCAAAAGGTAATAAACCTGAGTTATTCAGAAAACTATCTGTTGGTTGTTCCCATAGACGAATAACATTAAATTGATGACGTAAATTCGTTAATTCAAAGGTATTTTGATACACTAATTCTGAATTACTAGGTTTCAAATAGATCACCACTTGATACATTTCTTTATTAGGATAGCGACGATAAACCCGTAAACGATAGTCAGTCATCCTAAAAGGTATGTCTTCATCGGGTGAGGTTTGAAACTCAATATGTAGCACAATATCATCTGATTGCAAAAAGATTAAAGAATCTGCTCTAATAGGATTTAAAGATAGTTCAGTAGGTTTTAATTCTGTGAGTTCGATGGGTTCATTTAATAACCAGTTGGCAAAGTCACGACTAAATCTTTCCGCTAAGAATTTACAAACATTATCGTACATCAGCAACAATAATAAGTTAACAACATCAGGGTATAATACTCTTATAACCTTACGGTAATTATAATGCTTTGTAGGGTTTTAACACTGTTAAACCCAATTTTGATAAATCCTAACCTTTCCATTGATTTAACCAGCGAATTTGTCCCTGTAACTCTTCTGCTTCTGTTTGAGATAACATCTTACTCAATGCAGCAATTAAACTTGATAAATTCCAACTACTTTGTGCTGCTAAAATAATACCATAATGCTCTTGATATCTTTCTCCTAAGATTAAAAAATCCCGAATATTGAAGGTAAATATACATCTTTCTTGTGCAGTTGCTCCTAATAATTGTACATCATCACTTGCATCTAATGCCATCCAATCTGTGGGAGTTCAAGTAACATTATAACCTTTATTAATTAAAGCAGTATGTAACGCTTTAATAGAAGTATCAGCATCTAAATGTAATTTTAACTTACTCATTATAGATAGATTCAAGAACTTTATCCGTAGCGATCGCTGTATCAATTTCTTGACGATGTTGTTCATAAAATGCCATAACATTATTAACTTTTTCTTCGGTTATTCCATATTCATCAGCAACTTGTTGAGGGGTTAATTGCCAATTTTTCACCGCAACGACTAAAGTTTTAACTTGTATATTTGTTCCTCGTAATTTAGGAATCATTTCACCTTCTTGATTACGAGAATAGACAATATCTAGGAAATTATTATCATCTAAATTTTGTTTTAAACTACCAATCTTTTCAGCAATCGCCCAAATAATTAGATTATCTAATGTTATCCCTTGATCAATCGCATATTTTTCTGCTTCTTGTTGTAATTTAGGCGGTAATTTAAGATAATATTGTGTCATGATTACAAAATACCAAAATTTTATATCTTGAGTATAGCTTAATTTTTCTGTTATTTTCTATCAACCCAATAATTAGATTGACGTTGAAGGTGCATAATAGCAATAATAAAAATATCTGTTTCTTTTAGTTGATATATAATACCATAAGGAAAAGTCAAAACTCGACATTTACGAGTATTTTTTGATAGTTGTGGCCAAGCTTCTGGAAACTTATCAATACGTTCTAAAGTTTTTTGAATTTCTAAGATGAACTGATCCCCTAATGCTTGACTAATACTATCATAATAATTAACAGCATCTTCTAATTCTTGTTGCGCTTGTGGGTGGAATTCAAAATTCATTATTTTCGCTTTAAATTAAGTTGCTCAAATACTTCCTCTTTACTAATTGTTTTGATTTGTCCTTGTTCTATTTGTTCTACTCTTCTTTCTGCTTCGTCTGACCAAATTTTCTCAATTTCTTCTTGCTTTTCATCATCTAAACTCTTTAATAAATGTTCAGCTAACATTACTTTTGAACTAGGAGATAAAGATAATGCTGCACTGAATATATCATCATAAGTTTCTGTATTCATTTTTAGATACCTCAATAAATTACTTTGAAAAACTATATATTATTTAATAATAACACAAATTTTTTTAGTGTGTAACGCTTTAATAGAAATATTATAATCAAAATGTTAAAGGATATCCTAATTATGTACGAACTTCCAAACAAGCAATAATAGCATCTTTAATACTATTTAATGCTTCTTCTTTTGTTTCGCCTTGACTAATACAACCAGGAATACTTGGACATTCAACAATCCATATATTATCTTCGTCTTGTTCAACAATTACATTAAATTTCATTTTATTTAGCTTGATTTTGAAACTACCTTTCAGTGTAACATAAATTCCTAAGGGAATAATATTATTATGCCCCTACGGTAATTATAATGTTTTGTAGGGGTTTAACACTGTGTTTTACCCTATTACAATAACTATATTGACCTAACCTACCCAATAAACATAGATGACTGAAAAATCATTAGACAAAATTCTAAAAAAATACCAAAATTCTTTTATTCAAAAAGTTTATTCAGAGGAAAACGATACCAGTGATATATTAATGAATGTGTTTCATTTATCTGCTGAAATAAAACAAGAAAATAAACAATATTGGGGTCGTGAACTGGGTATGTGTTGGCAATTATTAATTGTCGAAATATGTCAAACATTTTGTACTAACTTCAAACCAGCTTTTAAAATAGGTAACGACGAACCTTGTGATTTAGTGGTTGATCAATATGCCATTGATACTAAATATCGCATTGGTTCAGGTGATTCAGGACTACATAAAAAATATAAAGCGTATGGTAAAATGTTACGTCAAGAAGGTTATGAACCCATTTTATTAATACTCCGAGAAGATAACTTACCTGCTGCTATCAAAGCTTGTGAAGTAGGAACCTGGACAATATATACAGGAGATCAGTCATTTAATTTTATCAAAGAAATAAGTGATTTTGATCTTAAGCAATTTCTGATTGAGAGAAAGGGAGACTTTCCTGTACAAAGATAACCTCATTAAGACGTTGATTAATAATATCAATATATTCAGGTACTATTTCAATTCCTAAATAATTAATGCCTAATTTTTTAGCAGCAAGTAAAGTCGTTCCAGAACCGGCAAAAGGATCAATAACAATTGAATCATCTATAGGAGGAACAAATAATTTGACTAACTTTTCCATCAAAGCTAGTGGTTTAACTGTACAGTGTATATTAAAGTCTTCGTGCTTATCCCTTGGTATATTTTCTAATATGTTTGATTGAAAACCCTTATCATCTTGAGTAAAAAATAAACCCGTCCCATAGTTTAAAACTGTTTCTGTATAATTGTTTTGTAAGGGCTTTTGTAAAACACAAATAGCTTCCCATTCATTTCTTAAACAACTATGCCAGCCTTCCCACTGTTCAGCATTTTTATAACCTTTTTGTTCCAATTTTTTCTGGATATTAATTCCTTTTGGAATGCCACTAGATCGTCTATAAACTATGATATCTCTAGCATAAAAACCAGCATTTTCAAGAGCAACTTGTACATGAGCAACTGTTCTTGTACTATTAAAAACTAAAACAGTAGCACCAGGTTTACAAATGCGAAAAAGTTGTTCTCCCCATTGAAAACACCAATGCTCATAATCTAGAATATTCTCACGGTTTCTTTCATACCATTTCTTATTACGAACCCCACCAGCTAAACCACTACCATAAGGTATATTTTTAACTAATGTTTTGCTAGTTTTATCATTAACTCTTTTAATGCGTCTTTGAATTTCTGAATTATTCCATTTATGACCAATAAATTCATAATTGTAGGGAGGATCAGTAATACAAGCAGATACATAATTATCAGGAACTGTTTTCATGACTTCTCTACAGTCACCTAACAATATGCCATTGACTAATTTTTGTGACATAACTTTACTCATCTTTTGATACTAATAGTATAATAGTATTTATTATAGCAAACAGTAGAGTTAATACAAGTTCTTATTAATTCTTTAATCTTTTATGAAGGCATAAGAATATTATGCCCCTACAAGAATTATGATGTTTCCTAGGGGTTTAACAGTGTTTAAACCTAATATATTAAGATTACTCCTTAGTTTCATTCCTCTGTATCTAAAGATGAATTAAGTTGCTCAATTTCTTGTAAACTTAATCCCGTTAGTTTAGCAATATCCTCCATATTCATGCTGTTTCTAAGCATATTTAAATCAATATTTCTCGTAGCTTCTTGTTTTCCTTTCTTTTCTCCTTTAACTTCACCTTCGTGGAAAATTTCTTGATAAATAACTGATTCTTTCATGATATCGCTCCTAAGAATTCGTCTAATGCTGTCTTGATCTAATTTTAACCCAGATAAAATAGCTGTGGATGCACTTATATCACTTTGCTGTTGTTTATTAGGCATACTATCAATAATACTAGCCTTATCATCGATACGCTTGAGAACTTCTTCTAACGAGTAGCTAACGACAATTGGTTCATTCATGAGTTAAAATCCTATTAGTAACCTTTAATAACGTCCCCTTAATTACAGCTATTGCATTAGTAATTTAGTCGTCATTGGGTTGGTTAGATTGAGTATCATTTAACATAGGTTGAACATCTTGATTAATCCAAGCAACTATCAATTCATACCCCAAACTAAGCACCACTGGACCAATAAATAACCCTAAAATTCCGTGGACTAAAGTTCCTCCTAAAACACCGATTAAAATGATAATTGTAGGAACGGGTAAACCTTGAGACATTAATATAGGTTTGAGAATATTATCAACTAAAGTACAGGGAATCATCCATACAGTAAACAATAACGCGCTAAAGGTTCCCATTGTAGACCATGCAAAAATAATGGAAGGAATCACCACTAAACCTGGTCCAATTTGAATAATAGCTAAAACTAAACACAACAAGGTTAATAAACCAGCAAAAGGGATTCCTCCTAATAATAAACCAATCCCAATGAGAAGACTTTGAAGTACAGAAACCCCGATAATACCCCTTGTAACTCCTCGAATAGTAGCAGTAGCGAGTTGTAAAAAACCTTGACCCTGTTTAGGTGTTATGCGTAGAAAAATTTGTCTAATACGAGAATTTAATCTCTCGGAATTAATAACTAAAATTCCTGCAATAATAATAGAGAGAATAAACTTAAGTAATACTAGACCAATATTAGCAGCAAGAAATAATAAATTTTTGGCTAACGCTTCTAACTGGGGTTGAAACTGACTTAATACGGATACTAAATTAACGGATGCTGATTCCCAAATCTTATTAACATAGTTGCCAATAATTGGCCAGTTTTCCACTCCTTCGGGGGGAGGAGGAACAGAAAAATTACCCGCAGCAAGATTATCAGCAAAGGTTTGAGCATTATTGACGAAAATAGTGGCAATGACACTCACCGGTCCAATAATAACAGCAATTCCTAATAAAGTCAGAATGACCCCGGCTAATTTTCTTCGTCCTCCTAAACGGTTTTTTACCCAGAGAAAAACGGGGAAAATAGCGATCGCTAAAATAATTCCCCACAGCAAAATTCCCAGAAAAGGACGAAGAAGCAGAAAACACCAAGCCAATAGTAATCCAATCAGAAATAATCGGACAATTAGATCGACAATTTCAGCTACTTTAAACGGATTATTCATGGATTAATTGATCATTTTTAAACCTATCAACCAGTATTACGCATTCCTGCAGCAATACCGTTAATCGTTAATAATGCACCCCGTAATAACTCTTCTTTAGAATAGCGGAAATGAATCACCCCAGACTCGGCTTGACGGGTGTATTGACGTAACCGTTTTAGAAGAGAAACTTGCAAGAAACCAAGGGGAACAATGGTTCCATTTCTTAACTGTACCGAACGCTGTAATCCTGTATCTCCTTCTAATAATTTGGGTTGTTCGTTGATACTTAAAATGATGTCACGGGTACGATTATACTCTTGAGAAATTTGCTCAAATACCTTTTCAAATCGTTCTATATCTTCGGGTTGAGACAGTTCTTCCACATAGTGGTGAGCAATTTGTAAATCCACTTTAGAAAGGGTCATTTCTACTTTAGAAATCACCATTTTAAAGAACGGCCATTTTAAGTAAAAATATTTTAGTAACTTCAAATTTTCATCTGGTTCTTGTTGCAAGAAGCCTTCTAACGCGGTTCCGACTCCATACCAAGCGGGTAAAAGAAAACGACTTTGAGTCCAACTAAACACCCAAGGAATCGCTCGTAAGGTACTTAAATCTTTTTTTCCACTTTTTCGTCTGGCAGGGCGAGAACTAATCTGTAGTTGACTAATTTCGGGGATAGGGGTAACAGAGAGAAAGAAGTCTAAAAAGTCTGGTTGTTCATAAATCAAACTACGATAGGCTTTTCTGGCACTACTGGCCAATTCTTCCATGATTTCGTTCCAAGGCACAATATCATCAAATCCACTACCGAGTAAACTAGCTTGGATAACCGCCGTAGTTGCCGTTTCTAGGTTATATAAAGCCAGTTCTGGTAAGGAGTATTTAGAGGCTAACACTTCCCCTTGTTCGGTGATTTTGATGCGTCCGTTAATAGTGCCGGTGGGTTGGGCTAAAATAGCTGCGTAAGCCGGGCCACCGCCCCGTCCCACAGACCCCCCACGACCATGAAACAGTCTGAGGGCTAAACCGTAAGGTTCTGCTACTTTTTGTAGGGATTTTTGTGCCTTATGAATTTCCCAGTTACTACTTAGGAAACCAGAGTCCTTATTACTGTCGGAATACCCTACCATGATCTCTTGTAGGTTGCTTGGTTGTAATTCAGGGGGCGTTAATTGCTCTTTTTTGGCTTCGTCTAAGTAGTCGTACCCACCGGCTAACGCAGCGCGATACAACGGTAACTGAAACAACGCATCCATGATCTCAGGGGCCCGTTTTAAGTCGTCTACCGTTTCAAATAGAGGAACGATGCGAATGGTGGTGGTACTGGTGCCGGGGTCGTAGAGTCCGGCTTCTTTGGCTAATAACAAGACTTCTAGCACATCGCTGACATCGTTAGTCATACTAATGATGTAGGTTTGACAAATTTCAACACCAAACTCCTGTTGTAGATGGCGCAACATCCGCATGGTTTCGATGGTTTCGATGGTTCTTTCATCAAACGGCATTTCCATCGGGATCAAAGGACGACGGGTTTGTAGTTCCCCCACTAACCAATTAACTTTTTCTGCTTCGGATAGTTCGCCGTAGAGACGGGGTAAGATGTTGAGATAACTGGCAATGGATTCGATGGTTTCGGAGTGACGGGAAGATTCTTGGCGAAAATCCAGTTGAGTGAGGGTAAAGCCGAACATTTGGGCTTGAAATAGCAGATTTTCAAGGGCTTGGCATTTTAAACCAGTTTCTTCTAAATTCCGTTTAATTAGTTGTAATTCTGCTTCAAATTCTGTTCCAGCGTTATAGATATTTTGGGGGGTTTCTTCGGTTAAAATTTGCCGTTTTTCGGGGTTGGCCAGGTGGTTGTTGCGATCGCGGGTATTTTCGAGGCGTTTTTCAATGTAAGCTAATTTCAGGCGATAGGGTTCTTGACGATAACGAATAGCTAAGTCATCATAGATTTCGGGCATAGCCACGCGATCGCGTTCCAAGGAGTCGAGAAGATCCTGAGAAACGTTACTCCAATGCAAAGATGAGCTTAAAATCTCCGTTAAATCTTCGACGGCCACTAAATACTTTTCTAAAATGAGGTTTCGTTGATAACAAGCGGTGCGCCAGGTTACGTCTGGGGTCACAAAGGGGTTCCCATCGCGATCGCCCCCTACCCAAGATCCAAAGCGACAGAAATTATTATGCGGGGGTTTAATTCTGGGAAAGTTTGCTTTTAATGCCTGTTGTAGTCGTTGCGAGAGTTGGGGCAAAGCATCACATAACACTTCATCAAAATAGTGTAAGGTATAATCCACTTCATCGAGGACACTGGGTTTAAACTGATGCAGTTCATCGGTGCGCCACCACAGGCGGATCTCTTCGTTGAGTTGTTCAATAATTGATTCGGCTTCCCAGGAACTATTTAATCCCATGCCCCGAAATGCCTCTTCTGCGTAGTCTAAACGCCTCAGGAGGGTGGCAATGCGTCTTTGCTTGAGGCGGATGGTATGACGAACAATTTCCGTCGGGTGAGCGGTAAAAACGAGGCGGATATCGAGTTGTTCTAATAACCGTTGAATTTGTTGAGGGGGAACGTTTAAGCGTTTTAATTGAGGAAATAACCAGTGGAACGTTCCTCCTTTTTCCTGACTTTCTGTGCCTCCCACTAAGGCTTTTTCTAATAAATCGGCGCCTACGGAACCATTGGCGGGTTTTTCTGCTTGTGGTTGCTGGTTTCGGGCTTTTTCTGATTCTTGATAGGTTGCCCGTCGGTTCAGTTGTTGATCCCTTTGTTCGTAATGTTGTTCAACAATATTAATTAATTGAAAATAGAGGGCAAATGCTCTGGCTGCACGAATCGCTTCATTGAGTTCCAACCCTTCTATAAGTTCATTGATGGAGGTTTTGGGTTTATCCGTCACTTGTCCTTCTGGTGAGCAGATTTTTCTAAGTTTTTCCAACAGATCGACTAATTCTTGACCACATTCAGCCTTCAATACCGATTCCCATAAACTTTCGACCAATTTCAAACGCTGACGTAAGAAGAGATCCGATGTTGAAAAAATGTTAACCTCTTCAACTGTGGACTGTAAGGATTCAAGCAGCATAACCAGTAGCAACCTCGAAGGACTGTGTGCGATTCAGAGGCAAGTTAAATAACTCAATCAACCTGGACTATCATCTTGTCAGTGCTATCCTTTGATGTCCATCACACAAATAGGAAAGCTCAACGGATTGATTGTTCCAGTTAGAATAAGGTTATTAACTAGCAACCCTACTTATTTTATCGGTTCTTCTTGTCTTTCGACCCAATTTTCCTTTAGTTATAGCAAAATTTTAAGGATGCTTTAAGGGTTTTCTGGCCAAAACGAACAATGTAGTCAATTGCAAATAGCACAAATGTATTAACTGAAGCATCACCAAGTCAGTTCGCACCTGAACCTTTCATCCATGTTAGAATGGCAAGGGAACCGAGGAGAGGTGGCAGAGTGGTCGAACGCGCCCGACTTGAAATCGGGTTTGGTTAATAGCCAACGTGGGTTCGAATCCCACCCTCTCCGTTTTTAGACGTCAGAAGTTGGGGAGTTTTCATTTTCCCCTTACTTCTCCTTTATTTAACTAAAATGTCGGGCTAAGTCCCACTCTATAAACGAGGGGGATACATCGAACCGTAGGTGAGTCCCCCCAATGTTTTAGGGTTGGGATACAGCCCGACCAATATATTAACGTGCGACAGCACAACCTTGCCTAGATAAATTGTGT
>JASJDN010000018.1 GCA_030065205.1 Crocosphaera sp. | reverse complement strand
ACGTCATCGACCTACTACGCAAACTATTGTAGCACAGAAAAAGAAGTGCTGTGTGTTTTATTTATTGGTCGGGATTCATCCTGCGGACTTCGTTCCTTGTCCGAGGCTTTCTCCCGACATTTGGGGTAAAAGAGGATGACACCAGCGAGTATGACTTCCTTTAGCAGAAGGATACACAAAACCAGCTTTTTTTAGCAAGCGTTTTAACTCTCTAATTTTTTTAGGCATAGTAGAATTAAATCTTAATAGCTATTTTAGCTTAAAATTCATCCAGCACACCGTAAAACTTATCTCTTCGAGATCGCTACTGATTAATGTTTCATTTATTCATCATATTGTACGAGTCAACGGGCTTTGACCCCTATAACATCCAACAAATAGACTTAAAAAAATTTTAATCAATCATTGAAAATTTTAATTACGCAGTTAAACCTAAAATAACTGAATTAATTTTCATGTTAGCGATCTCCATAAATCAACAGTAATTACAATTATCTCTTTAACTTTCAGGAACTTTTCTATCCTTATCTTTCTTAATCTTGTCTACAAAATCTGGATAATTATCCATATCTTCTATTGAATCTAGAGGCGGATTATTCATCCATTTTTTTTCTGTGTCAACTCGATCAACAAAAGTATAAAATGCCTCATTATCTTCTCGATGAGATAAGATATATTTTCTCAAATCTTTAAGATTCATTGCTTTAAAATCAGGTTTAGTCATCAGCATACCTCCAATTACCATCAGGATAAATTTCGATTAAAATTTCTTCACCAGCAATCAAAATAATGTTTCCTGTGCGTTCATCTAAACGAATTAAATAAACAGGCAAATATAATTTAGTTGCCCAAACACACAACCGATAACATTGCCAAACTTGTGCTTGTGTGGGAATAGTTCTAACTCCTTAAAATTAAAGATAGTTATCCCTCCAAAGTATATCAAATCTTCCCAAAACATGACCTAACCCTAACATCCCTTCCAATAAAACTTAAGAAAACCCTAAACACTATTACTAAATAAACTTGATACCCTAAGAAGTGATACCCTAGAAAGTCCTCATCGCAACATCTTAAGTAAACGTGAAGAAAAGGAGACACTGAATGTTAGAAAACTATCACAAACACGCAGCAGAAAGAGCAAAACTTGGTATTCCTCCCTTACCCTTAACCGCAGAACAAACATCGCAACTATGCGAACTCTTAAAACATCCTCCAGAAGACCAAAAAGAAGAACTTTTGAGGTTATTACGGGATAGAGTTCCCCCTGGTGTGGATGAAGCAGCTTATGTTAAAGCAGGGTTTTTAACCGGAGTCGCTAAAGGTGAAATAACCTGTCCCCTCATCTCCCCTCAAGGTGCGGTAGACTTATTGGGAACCATGATGGGAGGCTATAATGTACAATCATTGGTAGATTTGCTGAAATCTTCTGATAGTAACATTGCCTCAGCAGCAGCCACCGCATTAAGCAAAACCCTGCTAGTCTTTGACGCATTTAACGATGTTTTAGAACTATCTGAAAGCAACCCCTACGCAAAACAAGTTATCGACGCATGGGCCAATGCTGCCTGGTTCATCAATAAACCCCAAGTCCCCGAAGCTATCCACGTTACCGTCTTTAAAGTTCCAGGAGAAACCAATACAGACGATCTATCTCCTGCCCCCCACGCCACCACTCGGCCTGATATTCCCCTCCATGCGTTGGCCATGTTAGAGTCAACCATGCCAGAAGGTATCGAAACCATTGCTAGACTCAAGGAAAAAGGCTATCCTGTGGCTTATGTTGGGGATGTAGTGGGGACTGGTTCCTCCCGTAAATCAGCCATTAACTCCGTTTTATGGCACATTGGCCATGATATCCCCTATGTCCCCAATAAACGGGCAGGAGGCTACATATTAGGGGGAAAAATAGCCCCTATTTTCTTCAATACAGCAGAAGACTCCGGAGCGTTTCCCATAGAATGCGATGTGTCGGAAATGGAAACCGGTGACGTTATCATCATCTATCCCTACAAGGGAGAAGTGTCTAACGAAGAAGGAGACGTTATTGCCACTTTCACCCCTAAACCCGAAACTATTTTAGATGAAGTTCAGGCCGGGGGACGCATTCCTTTACTTATTGGCCGCGCATTAACGGATAAAACCCGTGAAGCGTTGGGACTTGAACCCAGTGATATTTTTGTCCGTCCGAGTCTACCAGAAGACACCGGCAAAGGCTTTACTTTAGCCCAGAAAATGGTGGGTAAAGCGTGTGGTTTGCCTGGAGTTAGACCCGGAACCTCTTGTGAACCCATGATGACCACTGTTGGTTCTCAAGATACCACAGGACCGATGACCAGAGATGAGTTGAAAGAGTTAGCTTGTTTAGGGTTCAACGCAGACTTAACTCTACAAAGTTTCTGTCATACCGCAGCTTATCCCAAACCCGTCGACATCAAAACCCATAAAGACTTACCAGACTTCTTTTCTACCCGTGGAGGTGTTGCGTTGAAACCAGGGGACGGTATCATCCATTCTTGGTTAAACCGGATGTTATTACCCGATACAGTGGGAACGGGGGGAGACTCTCATACTCGTTTCCCCTTGGGTATCTCGTTCCCTGCTGGTTCCGGTTTAGTGGCGTTTGCTGCTGCGTTGGGGGTTATGCCTTTGGATATGCCAGAATCAGTGTTAGTTAAGTTTACTGGAGAGTTGCAACCGGGAGTAACGTTAAGAGATATTGTTAATGCTATTCCTTGGGTTGCTATTCAAGAAGGTAAGTTAACGGTGTCCAAAGAGAACAAAATTAATGTTTTCAATGGTCGTATTATGGAGATGGAAGGATTACCTGATTTAAAAGTAGAACAGGCTTTTGAATTAACTGATGCAACGGCAGAAAGGTCTTGTGCAGGGTCTACCATTAAGTTAGGAAAAGACACCATTGCTGAATATTTACGTTCCAATATTTCCTTAATTAAAAATATGGTGGCACGGGGTTATCAAGACTCTAGAACCTTGATGCGTCGGGCTGCAAAAATGGAGGAATGGTTGAAAAATCCTGTGTTAATGGAAGCAGATGAAACAGCAGACTATGCTGATGTCATTGAGGTTAACTTAAGCGAGATTAAAGAACCCATTGTGGCTGCACCGAATGACCCCGATAATGTTAAATTGATGTCTGAATGTGCAGGGGATAAAGTAGATGAAGTGTTCATCGGTTCCTGTATGACCAATATTGGACATTACCGCGCTGCTGCGAAAATTTTAGAGGGGGCAGGCCGCATTAAATCTGTTTTATGGATTTGTCCCCCAACCCGAATGGATGAAAAACAGCTACGAGAAGAGGGTATGTATGGTGTGTTTGCGGCATCAGGTGCCAGAACAGAAATGCCAGGATGTTCTCTATGTATGGGCAATCAAGCAAGAGTAGAAGACAATGCAACAGTCTTTTCTACCTCTACCCGTAACTTTAATAATCGTATGGGTAAAGGGGCGCAAGTTTACTTAGGTTCGGCGGAGTTAGCTGCGGTATGTGCCTTATTAGGAAAAATCCCCACTATTGAGGAATATATGGAGATTGTGACGCAAAAAATTGATCCCTTTGCCGATGAATTATACCGTTATCTTAACTTCGATCAAATGGCAGGATTTGAAGACGAAGGAAGGGTTATTCCCTTAGACGAAATGCCCAAAATTGAAGATATTTTAGGTATTCCCGCCGGTGCGTTAAGTTAACATCGTAGGGTGGGCAATGCCCACCTTAAATTAAATAAGTTTTACAATTTGGTAAAATAGGCTCAATATATACACCAATTTTTAATAATAAATGGCATGATATGGTAACCCACATAGAAATTACAGATCAACGCAAAGAAAAAGCGGAAGAGGAAATTCGTGAAACCACCAAAAAGGTTGATTATAATACCTTAGAATATCCCATTGAAATAATTGTCCAAAAATATATGGAGGGAAGAGACGAAGATGAGAATGAATTATTTATTCCAGATTATCAACGAGCAATGACTTGGGATGAAGAAACACAATCTAAATTCATTGAATCTTTAATGTTGGGTTTACCTATACCTTATATCTTTGTTGCTGATATATCAGAAGGAGAAGATTTAGCCCGTTTAGAAATTATAGATGGTACACAACGCATTCGTACTGTTACTAGGTTTATTAACAATGAACTCACATTACAAAATCTTGAAAAATTATCCACTCTAAATGATTTTAAGTTTAAAGATTTGCCATTACCACGTCAAAGACGTTTTAAACGAATTACAATGAGAATGATCGTCTTAACACAAGCAGCAGACGAAGAAGCGAGAAGAGATTTATTTGAGAGAATTAATACTGGTAGTGTTGCTTTAAATGAAATGGAGATACGTACAGGAATTCAACCTGGGAAGTTTCTTAATTTAATTGAAGAACTATCAAAATCTAAAAAATTTCGGGATTTATGTTCTTTTACTGAACCTGAAATTAATAGAAAAGCTCCGCAAGAATTTGTGTTGCGATTTTTTGCATTTCTAAATAATTATCAAAATTATTCTGGTAGAAAAGTTCATGAGTTTTTAGATAACTATTTAGAGCAAGAAAATAAATCTAATGCACTGAATATTGATAAAATGAGAAATGAATTTTATTCAATGTTAGAATTTATAGAAAGATATTTTCCTGATGCTTTACATATCTATCGAAAAATAAAAGATCGCTATGAAACAACCACTAGAATTAAGTTTGAATCAATTTCTGTAGGTATTGCTTTAGCACTAAGAGAGCAACCTGATCTTATACCAAAATCAACTACTTTTTTAGATTCTCAAGAATTTAAAAATTACACTCAATCTGATGCAAGTAGCTCTCAAAATAAAGTAAAGAAACGTCTTGAATATGTTCGTGATCAACTTTTAGGTAATTAATGACAAGTATATTATTTCAAGATTTTGAAGAACGCTCTCAGGAAGTCAGACGTTATTTTTTATTTCTGAAAAACTTAGAATACGGTTCAATTCAATTGAATGTAATGAGAGCTAATAATACTTAACCGAAAAGGATTGATGATGATTTACTAAAAACATTGAAAGCTACAGGTTTTTTATTGCTTTATAATTTAATTGAATCAACAATGACTAACGCAATTGAAACAATTTTTGACGATCTTAAAAATCAAAATATCTCTTTTGATGATGTTAGAGATGATATAAAAAAAATTATTATTAAAAATTTTAAAGACAATAAATCTACTGATAACTTATTGGCCGATATACAAATCATTTCTATTGACATTATATCAGTTAGTTTTAATAAACAAAAATTGTTTTCAGGTAACCTTGATGCCAAAAAAGTGAAAGAAACAGCAGAAAAATATGGTTTTTCATATCAAACTAACCCAACAAAGACTGATAATGGTAGTGATTTACTTAAAATAAAAACAAATAGAAATGATTTGGCACATGGTTTTAAGTCATTTGAGGAGGTTGGTAAAAATTATAATGCAGATGATTTATTAAAAATGCAAAAAAGAGTTATTTATTATTTAAAAGCAATTTTACAGAATATAGAAACCTATATATCTAACCAAGAATATCTAAAATAGGATAAAATTTATAAGGAGATAAAAATGATTAAATTACATCCTGAGTTTTTAACTAAGAATGGCAAAAAAGAATTTGCTGTTTTATCTTATGAGGAGTTTCTTAAAGTTCAAGAGATATTAGAAGACTTAGAAGATTTAGAAGATTTACAACAAGCAAAAGAAGAAGAAAAAGATAGTCCCTCTTATTCATTAGATGAAGTCAAGGAAATACTTAATATTGATTGAAAGAGGAGTATTTAAGTAAGGCGATCTCCTATAATAAAAATATCCCCTAAAATTAGTATAAGGAGGAAAATGCCAGCCAAAGATATTTACCATGATTCAGTTAAAAATGCTTTAATTAAAGATGGTTGGACAATTACAGCCGACCCCTATTATATTATCTACAAAAGATTAAGACTTTTTGCTGATTTGGGGGCTGAACGTTCAATATCTGCACAAAAAGGTAATGATAAAATAGTAATAGAAGTTAAAAGCTTTATCAATCGCTCTTTTATTTATGATTTAGAAAGGGCTGTTGGTCAATATATTATATATCGTAATTTTTTCAACAAAACGGCTCCTGATCATCAAATTTATCTCGCTGTTACATATGGTCACAGATAAAAAAGAAGATGCTTTTAGATTATTTCAAGTGATAAATGATAGAGGGACAAATCTTACTGATGGAGATTTATTAAGAGCTAAAACTTTAGAACTTTTGGAGCAATTTTCTCATGATCAAAGAATTGTTGAAGAAATATGGGATTATATTTTAGCTGACTCTCCTTCAGATACCAGCGATTATTTGAATTGGATTTATGATTCTTTTCAAGGAAAGCGACCCAAACAAAATGCTGTATTTGATATGTTTCTTGATAAATTTTTCCCTGAACATAACAAAACTGATTTACAGGAAGAAGATGCACAAAAAATCAGAAAAATGATGCAAGATATCAAAGAATATATTATTAGATGTAGAAAGTTAGTACAAGGACAATGGTTATATTCAGATAAGCAACCACTAACTGCTTGGGATAGAACTCATTTAAATCTTGTCATAGTTGAACTTGGTCATACACTATCCATTCCATTATTGCTTTCAGCATCCCAATTAGACGATAAAAAATTTTCAGAAATAGTTCAAATGGTAGAGAGAACATTTTTTAGATATAAATTAGTTTGTAATGAGCATATAACTCCTTTAAAAAATATTTATTCACAAGAAGCTGTTGCTATACGTAAAAATGTTCAATCTTATAATCCTGAAAGTCTTAGAGAAAAATTAAATAATTTAATCCAATCAAAAACATCTGACCCAATATTTAGGAATAATTTAAAAAATCTTAAATATCAAGAAACTGGTACGAGTAATAAACCTCTGAAATATTTTTTGATGTCTATTGAATATTATTATCAATGGTATAACAATGGGTCAACGGGCAAGCCTCTATGTCTTGATAAAAGTAGAGTTTATGATTTTGCTGGTACATCTATAGAACATATCTATCCTCGAAATCCGAAACAGACTGATAAGGATGATCGTATTGAACCTATAAAAAATTCACTGGGTAATCTTACAATTATGGACCCTCAACAAAATGGAATAGGTGATAATGAACCATTTTTGAGAAAAAAGACACTTTATCAACAGTCATCTGTTTTCTTAAATAAAGAAATAGGTAATAAACCTAATTGGACACTTGAAGACATAAGCAATCATGAAGAGTTTCTGATAGATGTTGCTGTTAAAATATTCCGTCCATAACATAAAAATTTGAAACCTAAAAAATCAATTTAAAATCACTTAATATGATGAATTACCAAAATATTATCACCATAGAAACTGGAAAACGTAGCGGAAAACTCTGCATTAGAGGAATGAGAATTACTGTTTATGATGTTCTTTCTTATCTTGCTTCAGGAATGACTTATGAGGAAATTTTAGAGGACTTTCCCTACTTAACCAAAGAGGACATTTTAGCTTGTCTGGGTTATCAGAAATAGTAACTTGATTTTAAACCATGAGTTAAGTGAGATCGCCTATAATAAACCTATCCTCTCAAATAGTTATAAGGAGATAACATTACCCAATCTAAACTACTTACAGGAGAAGGACAAGTCGGGACATATGGCAACTTATTAAAATTAGGTCGTAGAGGAGACAATTTAACCCCTCATCATGTTCCTTCTAATGCTTACATGAAAGCTAAAGTCAAAGATTACACAACTAATCAAGGAATTGCTATCATGATGGAACATTTATCACCAGGAAAAGGGGGTCGTCATCGCCAAACTTTATCCTATGGTAGAAGTCCAGACTTAACCCTTTCACCTCGGCAAATTCTCGCACAAGAAGTATGGAATGTTCGTTCTATTTATCTTAGTCAAAGACTCTATAACTCAAGCATCAGAAAAAGTTTACAAGCACTTATTCAACTTAATAAAGAAACTTGGTCAACTGTTTTTTATAAAGGAGGAATCTAATGATTAATTTACTAAATACTTTAAAAGAAAATCGCTTGATGAAAACTCCTGAAGAGGTAATTATTTTTGAAGAAACTTTAGAAAAGATTGCAGAAGACCCTCATGATGAGTATTTAAAAGACTTACATCTTATTTTAGATGATAACTGTGAACAAGCTGACCTTATGTTTGGGTTAGTGCATTTTTTAGAGTCTTTTGAATTACAGAAACAAATTGAAGCTTTTATTGCAGTTATTCCACAATTAATGATTACTGCACCAGAATGGACAAAAATAATTCATTATCGAATAATAAATGATGAATTAGCTTGTAAAACTTATCAAAAAAGTTTAGAACTAGCTAATGAAAAAACCCCTCATTTCCTCTATCAACTCTTAAATGAAAGTGTAGAAAATTATATTGACTCTAAACAAATTTTATCAATTAGTTAAAGATGAATTTTTAACCATTGAAGATTCAAAATTTTCTGAAAGATACGAACTCATAAAACTTTATGCCTAACATTATGAATTACCAAGATATTATCACCATAGAACCTGGAAAACGTAGCGGAAAACCTTGCATTAGAGGGATGAGAATTACTGTTTATGATGTTCTCTCTTATCTCGCTTCAGGAATGACTTATGAGGAGATTTTAGAAGACTTTCCTTATTTAACAAAAGAAGATATTTTAGCTTGTCTTAGTTATGCAGCAGATAGGGAACGTCAAACCTTAATTATTCAATCATGAAACTCCTTTTTGATCATAATCTCTCCCCTAGTTTAGTCAAACGATTAGCTGATTTATATCCCAACTCTAATCATTTATATTTGATGGGATTAGATCGAGAAAATGATAACATTATCTGGGAAATAGCTAAACAACAAGATTACATTATTGTTACCAAAGATTCAGATTTTAATGAACTCTTGATATTAAAAGGATTTCCCCCTAAAGTTATTTGGATTCGTATCGGTAACTGTTCTACCAGAATGATAGAATCATTACTGATAAATAATTATGCAATTATTAGTAATTTTTCACAAGATAATAGCATAGGAATAATAACTTTATCTTAAAACATGGGTTGAATTCTGGCGATCGCTTATAATAAAAATATCCCCTAAAAGTAAGTATAAGGAGGAAAATGCCAGCAAAAGATACATATCACGATGCTGTTAAAAATGCTTTAATTAAAGAGGGTTGGATGATTACAGCAGATCCTTATAGAATAAAATACAAAGACGCTGAATTATTTGCTGATTTGGCAGCAGAAAAAGCCATTGCTGCTGAACGCAGTGGACATAAAATAGTTGTTGAAATCAAAAGCTTTTTAAGTCCCTCACCAATGAGAGATTTTGAGGTTGCTTTAGGTCAATATATTTTATATCGAGACTTAATTAAGCTAACTGAACCAGAATATACAATTTATTTAGCCATTAAAGATGGTATCTATGTAAACTTTTTTCAAAGAGATTCTATCAAGGAAATTAGCAAAATAAACCAATTACTTTTAATTGTTGTTGATATGGAACAAGAGGAAATTTTAGAATGGATAAGTTAGAAAAGTATCGCAAATCTATTAAGAAAGTCCTAACAGAATATCATGAATGGGTTTCAGGTTCATCCAATGCAACCAGAGAAAGCTGTCTTATTTTTGATGAAGAACACGATCAATATATGTGGCTATTTATGGGATGGGAAGGAAAGAAAAAAATTAGAAATATTCATGTACATATCCGTATTAAAAATAATAAAATTTATATAGAAGAAGATTGGACAGAAGAAGGGATCGCTAATGAATTATTAAGAGAAGGTGTCCCCAAAGAAGATATTGTTTTAGCCTTTTACGATCCCGAAACCCGTAAATATACAGACTTTGCCATCGCTTAACCCTCCCAAGAAGTTAAAACATCATTAAATTTAAGTCTTCAATTGTTAACTTAAGTAACCGCAATTGTTAACGGAATCAAAAGATTAGGAAAAGTTCCTAAAAATTAAGGCACAAATCAGAAACCCTTCAGTAGAATCTGACTAGCTCTAGTTTTAAAGAGACAAAATTTTGTAGCAAAGTCAACACTTTGTTAACAAGAAAATGTGTGAGATAAATTAATAGGATGCTATGACAGAATCTGTTCTTACAGGACAAATAACCACCACCAGCGATCGCCGGAACGTCCAAAAATGGATGCGGCTATTGGTGTGGAAAATAGCGATCGCCACTCTCCTCTTAATGGCGGTTGGTAGTGCCACCAGGGTGATGAACGCAGGATTAGCTTGTCCTGACTGGCCCCTGTGTTATGGTCAGTTAGTTCCCACCCAACAAATGAACCTACAAGTCTTCTTAGAATGGTTCCATCGCTTAGATGCGTCCCTCATTGGTTTAAGTACCCTAGCCTTAGTCGGACTGTCTTGGTGGTTTCGCAAAGAACTGCCAAAATGGTTGCCCTGGGCTTGTTTAGGGGCATTAGGACTGATTGTTTTCCAAGGAATCTTAGGGGGGTTAACCGTCACCCAAATGTTGCGGTTTGATATTGTTACCGCCCATTTAGGAACCGCCCTCCTCTTTTTCGCCAGCTTAGTGATCATTGCCCTCTGTTTAACCCCCTATCAAGGCACCACTACCGCCGGTAAACTGCGCTGGGCCAGCTTAACCGCAGCTATTTTAGTCTATATCCAATGCTTATTAGGGGCGTTAGTGGGTTCCCGTTGGGCGTTGCATCAATGCTTTGGTGGTTCTCAACTGTGCGCTGTTATGAATAGTCATATTATCGGTGTGGTTCCTGCAACTTTAGCCACTTTAACCGTTGTATTTATGGCATGGCGTACCCCGGCACTCCATCCCACCTTGAGAAAACTCGCTTGGGTAGCCGGTGGTATCGTTGTGGTGCAAGTCCTGTTGGGGGTAGCTACCTTTTACCTACGTTTACAGGTAGAACCTTTAACGGTGACCCACCATACCGTCGGGGCTGCTTTATTTGCAACTTTAGTGGCCTTGACAACCTTGGGGATGCGAGATGGAAACGGCTACGCACAAAGCAAAAGCTAATTCTTTATTCCCTCTTTCCTTGTGCTAAGCACAATAACGTATCAATTAATAGAATTTGGTGTGAATTAATGATTGGGACTGATGTTGTCCGTCGTAACGAGAACGTTTTACAAGTGGTTAGAAGTTATTATCAGCTAACCAAACCGAGGATTATTCCTCTATTATTAATTACCACAGCCGCTTCTATGTGGCTTGCTTCTAAAGGAGAAGTAGACTCCTTTAAACTGTTTATTACTTTAATCGGGGGAACCCTTGCCGCAGCGTCAGCGCAAGTAATGAACTGTATCTATGACCGAGACATTGACTATGAAATGTTGCGGACTCGGGCCCGTCCCATCCCTTCAGGCCGAGTACAATCGAGTCACGCCCTCATTTTTGCCCTGGTATTGGCGGTGATGTCTTTTAGCCTGTTCCTCGTCTATATCAACCTTCTCAGTGGCTTATTGGCTATGTCCGGCATTGCTTTTTATATGCTGGTATATACCCACTTTCTCAAGCGCAATACCCCTCAAAATATCGTTATTGGTGGGGCTGCTGGTTCCATTCCGCCATTGGTGGGTTGGGCTGCGGTAACTGGGGATCTTAGTTGGGCCCCTTGGATCTTGTTTGCCATTATTTTCCTCTGGACTCCCCCCCATTTCTGGGCGTTGGCTTTGATGATTAAGGATGATTATGCCCAGGTGAATGTTCCCATGATGCCGGTGATTGAAGGGGAAGAGTCCACCGTTCGTCAAATTTGGTGGTACACCCTATTGGTGATTCCTTGTACCCTGTTACTGGTGTATCCTGTGGGGGCTTCTGGTTGGTTATATGGGGTTATTGCGGTACTGTTAGGGGCGATGTTTATCAAGAAAACCTGGTTACTGAAACAAAACCCCTTTGATAAGGATATGGCAAAATCGCTGTTTAAGTTTTCTATCCTCTATTTGATGCTGTTATGTACGGCCATGGTGGTGGATAGTTTACCGTTTACTCATCAGGTGTTCGCTGCAATGATCAATTTTGTTGGTTAGTGGAGTGACACAATAGTAGAGGCGTTTCATGAAACGTCTCTACGGAGATATTAAGAATGAATAATTAACTGATCTAAACTATCTTGTAAGTCTTGGGTTAAAGTGTTAACTGCTTGACGACGGTTCTTTTTGTAGCTATCAAAGCGATCGCAAATGGAGATGGGATCACCGACGGTTATCAAGGCTTTTTGTTGACCCAGTTGGGGACGAAAGAAGGAGTTTTCTCCTTTAATTTTGGCCACAAAATCCCACAATAATAACACTGTATCGGCAAAGCGTTCGGCGGTGGGTTTATCTTTGACATAATACCCTGTAACTGCTACAAAAGACTCCACTAAACGCATATGCCACATTCTTAAACTGGCTTCTTCAGCAACGCGATCGCCTAAACCTTTTTCTATAGATGATAGTTTATTCATCTCTTTAAAATCATCTCGATAAATATAGTCCCATCCCGCTTGTTCCAAGCGACGACAGCGATCAATCATGTTACCTTTCGGTTGCAGATTAAAGTAAGTTTCTGCGACTTCTAAGCCAATATTGAGTAATTTTTCTAATCTTTCTGGGAAAGTTTGCTCCGATTTCTGTGGTAAGGTTTGATGATAGAATTGTCGATAAAAGTTTTCCATTACTCCTAAAAAATGCTCCCCTAATTGATATAATCGTGTATACAATTGGTTCGGATCTAAAGAATGATTATTAGAAGAAATACCCGCATCTTTTTCTAATTGAGTTAAGAGTTGTTCAATGGCTTGCCAAGGGGGGGAAAGATAGAAATATTGAATGCCAATAGGAACAATAAAAACCCGTTCGTTGCGCTTGGCTTTCTGTAAATCTTCGGCACACCAAAACCCAAATTGAGAGATGCCGGGTTCTAGGGGACTAATAAGTTCATTATGCCCGTTAGTTGCCCCTTCTGGGGCTGCTGCAATGGGAAATTGACTGTTAACAAATAACTCTCTGGCTGAACGTAACCCAGGAATATCTAACTTACTCCTTTGTATGGATGTCCCCCCTAATTGAGAGTATAACCAACCCACGGCAGAACCCGCCCATAAGGGAATGCCGCGATCGTAAATAAAGTGAGAATGAAGAGGATTTTTTAAACTAATTTTCTTTTCTTTTGCTACTTTTGGTAACAGTTTCCAGACTAAATATCCCATACAATAGGGATCATTAACACTGGGATGACGAAAAGCCATTAAAAAACGAATGTTTCTTTCTTGAAATTGTTGATAAAGATGAGCTAATTTTTCAACATTTTCCCCTTCTATTTCTTTAATAGTGGTTTGCCATTGTAACCATAAAGGTAAGCAAGTTTTGACACCTCGATAAATCCAGGGATTAAAATTAGGGGTAATAAAGTTTAGAGGGGGTTGGGCATGAATGGAGGTTTGATTCATTATTATAATTGATCAAGTTTAGACCTGAGTTCGTCAATTTCGGCTTGAGAATTTTTAGCCTTCAACTTAGCCATTTCTTTTTCTACTTTTTTACTATTTTCTAACTCAAGAAATTTACTTTCTAGGGGATCGGGAATTTTCCCCATCATAGCTGATTGGCTTTCTAATTCTAAAATTTGTTGATCAATTCTGTCAAAAAGATTTTCCGAACTATAAGGATCGAAGTTTCCTAACACTTCATGAAGTTTTTGAGAGGCCATCGCTGAACGAAGTCGGGCTAAATAAAGACTTTTTTTCGCCTTCGCTTCCCGTTCTTTATGTTCAACTTTTCGTAATTCATCTTTCAACCTTTGAATAATTTCGTTTTGTTCAATGAGTTGGCTTTGAATACTATCAGCTTGTTGTTGATAAGATTGACGTTTTAATAAAGCTTCTCTAGCTAAGGTTTCACTACCTTTGGCCATAGCCATCTCTGCCCTTTCGTACCAAGTTTCGGCTGCTTTTTCGTAACGAGATAATTGACGTTCTGCGCTTTTGTGAGTGGCGATCGCTTCTGCTAAAGCCCGACGCATGGCAATCAATTCCTGTTCCATCTGGTTGATGGCCTCGTTTAATAATTGTTCAGGATCTTCTGCTTCATTAACTAAGCCATTCAGATGACCCCGAACCACTCGACTCACTCTTTCTAACCATCCCATTTTTGTTCTCCTAATCTTCTCTTAATGGTAGCCTCTAATAACAGTGTATCAAGGTTTTTAGTGAAGTAATCACTGACAAGTTTTTCATCATCGCGATTCACAACAAGAATGATAAATTACTTAATATTAATGCCTTGGGAGTTGTCCGAATCTAATACTTCTCGTTGTTGCAGTTGTTCGAGATGTTGCACTTGTTGGGGTAATAACTGCGGGGGAACTTCATTGAGTCCATTTTGCATTTCTAAACGGGTTTTATGATTAAACCCCAAGGGAATATTATTTCGATTATTTTCTTCCATTTTTAGCTGTTGTTTAATGGCTTGACGAACTTCTTCGTCTTCGGACATGGCTGGACGATTCATGGGAGGAGGTGGGGGTTGAATGGTCATTGAAGGAACCCTCGAGGGTTGAACTGAAGCAGGAAGGGGACGAGGAATCTCAGCAACGGGAATGGAAGAACGAACAGGGCCAGTTTTTGGCGGTTGTGGCACTTTTAATGGGGTTGTCGATAGGGCCTGGTTGGCTGGGGTTTGGGGTTGTAGAGAAGGGGGTAAAATGGCGTTGGTTAAGCTTAAGGGTTGATTGACGTTAACCACTTGTTGGGTGGGGGACGAAGGTTTAACGGAGGGTTTTGCTAAGGATTGAGAAGATTGAGGAGAGGGAGAAGGGTGAGCAACGGTACTCAGTCCGTCTAACATGACTTTATTCGGGGATTTTCGAGCAATATTAAGGCTTTTGGGAATCGATAAGCTAGTAGAAGGGGTTTCTTGATTTAGGGTCTTAGAAGGAGAGTCTTGGGGGGTTTGCTGCAGTTTCCAGAATTGTACTCCCACTAGGGCTAGATTAGTCAACAAGATCAAAGATAATGATCCGAGTCCCCAAGGGGTAGATAAGGCAATTAACCCTTGTTTTAACCATAAGGGTAAGGGATCATCGCTTTCTGGTTCGGTGGTTTCTTCTTCTAAAACGGGGTAATAGGTGAGGTTAATGGGGTTTTCTTCTTCTTCAACGGTAGAAGGGTTTGTTGGTGTTTCTGCAACGATTTCTGCATCGATGGGTTCTTCCCCTTGAGGTTTAGGGGTTTGGGAGGGATGATGATGGACATTCTCAGAAGCATTGAAAGGGTTATCAGGATTCATAGTCATGCGAGGATTGTTATATGGGCGTTGTATTTGTTTACTTTAAGACTTTTTTTTCTTAGTTACCACTTGTCGGATCTAGATAAGCCTTACCATTCTAGTTAGGTTGAGTGTAGGGAGTGTGGGGAGTGTGGGAGGGGTGGGGAGACGGGGAGTGTGGGGAGAATTTTTATTTTCATCGTTAGTCTAATAAGCGTTCCATCTGTTCCCAAGTTAATCCTTTTTCGATGTAATTAGGATGATTGGGGTTATAAGGACTTCTCATGCGATCAATGCTAATAATTTCGTCTTTTTCTGACAGCATGGGAACATCAGGATCAAATTCTGTGGGACGCATTAAAGAACTGGAAAAGCCTTTGAAAATCATCAATTGATCCATTTCTTCCTCAATGTTAACGGTGATTAATAACACTTCTTGAGGATTTTTGATGGTATATTGTTCGAGTTGTTGTATTCTTGATAAGGACATCATTAAATTAGTTAATATTGATAATTTAAGTTCCTTGACTTAACCAAGTGATCGCTTCTTTGATCCATTCTTCTGTGTTCGTATTTTTTAACATCAGATTATCTTGACTTAAGGTAGAAACGGCTTGATTAATCTCTTCGTCAGTATAGCCTAACGCTAACAAGGTCATCTGAATATCTTCTAGAATTTCTAAAGATGGCATGGCAGAAGAAGATGTGACAGTTACCCCTACCAGTTTTCTCCATTGTGATAGTTTGGTTTTCAATTCTAAGGCAATCCTTTCGGCAGTTTTTTTACCAATTCCTGGGGTTTGAGATAAAATTCTAATGTTTGCTGTGACAATGGCTTGCACTAATTCTTCTAATCCTAATGTATCAATTAAGGCAATGGCTGATTGTGCGCCAATTCCACTAACACTAATTAGTTGGCGAAATAAGTCTCGTTCGGCTGTTGTGGAAAAACCATATAGAATTTGTTGATCGTCTTTGATTTGTAAATGGGTAAATACCTGAATAGTTTCTAATTTTTCTTGAGAAATATCTCGTGCTAATTTTGAAGGAATTTGTAATTCATAACCAACGTCATTGACTTCTAAAATCAATATGATACGGTTGTTGGTATTTTTAATCACTTCGATGGGAGTGCCTTTTAAGTAACTAATCACAGGGGTTTAATTTAAGTCGTAATAAAGCCAAAATGATTTAATCCTTCTCAGATTCCTTGAGCAAAGGATTGCTTGGCTAAGTTCTGAAATTTTATTTTATGAGTTCTTATTTTAATCATATCATTATTTAAACCTGATTGTTGATTTTATGTTAAGGAATTTTACAAACTTTTCAGTAATTCTACGCTCTTTATAGACCCTCACGATTACTATAAAATAAAAAATAAGTTAAACTTGAGTTGATTGGCTCAATTATTGTTGTTAGGGTAACCAATCGAAGAATCCCCGTACCTTTAGCTCGGGGAGTGTCAACCCATCCCAGAAATGTTATGACCCAAACTAACAGTAAACCTTCTACTGAAACAGAAAAAGAAACTTATCTCGACGAAATTCCCGATGAACTTGAGATGTCTTTGTTTGATCATCTCGAAGAACTGCGGATGCGTATTTTTTATGCCTTAATTGCCGTAGTTGTTGCCATGATAGGCTGTTTTCTTGTGGTCAAACCCTTAGTCAGATGGCTAGAAATTCCAGCCCAAGGGGTGAAGTTTTTACAGTTGGCCCCCGGTGAGTTCTTTTTTGTTTCCATTAAGGTAGCGGGTTATAGTGGTTTATTGCTGGCCAGTCCGTTTATTCTTTATCAGATTATTCAGTTTGTTTTACCTGGTTTAACCCGTCGAGAACGTCGTTTACTGGGTCCAGTGGTGTTGGGATCGAGTGTGTTATTTTTTGCAGGTATTGCCTTTTCTTATTGGGCGTTAATTCCGGCTGCGCTAAACTTTTTTATTAGTTACGGGGCCGATGTGGTTGAACAATCTTGGTCCATTGATCGTTATTTTGAATTTGTTTTATTATTAATGTTTAGTACGGGCATTGCGTTTCAAATTCCTGTAATTCAATTAATTTTAGGACAGTTAGGGATTGTCTCCTCTCAGCAAATGTTAAAAGGATGGCGGGTTATCGTTTTGGGATCGGTTATTTTAGGGGCAGTTTTAACCCCTTCTACTGATCCGTTGACTCAATCGTTATTAGCCGGGGCTGTGTTAGGATTATATTTTGGAGGCATTGGCTTAGTTAAATTAAGTGGAAAGTAATTAATGATTAATTAAATTAATTGGGCTTTGCAATAATAGGTCATGTTGTTCATATTTGACTTCTGACTTCATTCAATGAGTGGGAACAATTAAAATGGGACAGTTAGACTGAGAAATCACGCCCTTACTTACACTACCTAAAAACAGTTCAGAAATAGGGTTACGTCCATGAGATCCCATAATAATCATGTCTATTTCTAGTTTTTTCGCTTCTTTAATAATGGTTTCTACGGTTGAACCTTGTATTAATAAAGCGGTTGTTTTTATGGCTTCATGGCGTAATTTTTCGGCTATTTCTTGAATTTGGGAATGTTCAGCGTGGAATCTTTCGGCTACATAATCTCTAACACTTTGAGGACCGGTATCATAGCCCACAAAATCGGGTTCCGGTTGGGCAACATGAATCAGCCATAGTTTTGCTGACAAAGCTTTAGCCATTTCTTGGGCTTTATTAACGACTTTTGCAGTAGATTCTGAACAGTCAACAGCAACTAAAATCTTCATAGTTAATTATATTCGTAAAACGTTTCGTTTGCCTAGTAGTTTTAATCTTTTTTTCATTCCTTCCTCCAACAATTTTAGTGACCAACCAAAATTTTTTTCCATAACCACGTTACTATCGTCAATGTCAGAAGAGTAAATGCTAAGACAATTAGGATTAAAACGATACTTAATCCAATCAAGAAAAGTCGATTTACTTTCTTATTTTCAGGAATGTAGTTCAAATGATGTTCTAGTAATTCGATATTTCTGACATTGGCTTTCCAAGTAACATCAAAGATGTCCCCTACTACGGGGACCGAACCAGCTAACGAATCTAACAATACGTTAGCTACCATTTGCCCAATCACCTTCCGACTTAAACCCATTCGTGCTGATTCCCAAATAATATAAGCCGATAATATACCTGCTATGGTGTCCCCACCACCGGGTATTAATCCTAAAATGGGATCTAATCCAATTCGACCTTTTGTCCCTGGAATGGGGATGGCTTTATCCAATACATGACTAAGCTGATGAAGACGAGTTACTTTTCTTTGACGAGGAGATAATTTTGGCATCTTTTAGTTCCTTAGTTCTTTAAAATCTGACTTTAAAACTACTAATCTGCCAAGGTTTTATTTGATTCTCATCATTCGTTTCTTCTTCTAATAAGTTTACCCTTTGACCTACTTTTAAGTTCAAATCACTGTCAATTTCCATTGTAGCTGGTTTTCCTTCGCATTCATAACAGCGTAAAATATAGTGATTGCTTCCATCTTCTGTGGGTTTTAAGGCAGAGATAATCAAGTTATCGGGTTCTATTTTTAAACCTGAAAAGATAAGGGGTAAGGTTCCTTGTTTATTAATCTTATTAGGAATCATCACTTTTAAGGGAATATTTAGTTCACGAGCTTTTTGAACTGTTTTTGCCTCTTCCCAACCTCCTTGATGGGGATAAATAGCATAGGTAAATTCATGATTTCCAATGTCACAAGTGGGATCAGGCCATCGGGGACTTTTTAATAGGGTAAGTCTCAGGCGATCGCTTTGACTATCATAGCCATATTTACAGTCATTTAACAAGCTTACCCCATAGTTTTTACTATTATCGGTCAAATCTGCCCATCGTAAAGCCGGAACTTCCCATTTAGCTTTTTCATAAGGGGTTTTAGGAAAATTTGTCCGTTGAATGGTTCCAAAGGGAATTTCATAACTGCTATAGTCTGCTGTTAAGTTAAATGGGAATGCTGCTTTGACTAAGACATAGCTTTCTTGCCAATTAACTTGGGTTTTTATTTTCAAGATTGCTGAATTTTTCTGCAAGATATAATCTTGAGTAAATTCTGAGGTGCCGAGTTTTCTGATTACTCTCACTTTCCATCGAACAGGTCCAGTTTCTAGGGTTTCTATAGATTTTAATTCTGTATTTGGTAAAGAATGACTATTATAATTTGGATCAATATTCCACGCATCCCAATACTGTCCTTGATCTTGAAAACTTTGTAATTGGTTACCTTCTCCTTTTAAAACTTCTAGATTATTATTTTTGTCATAAATACTATCTATATTACCTGTTTTATGATTAATTTTTACTCTTAAATACTCATTTTCTAAAATAGTTTCATTTTCCTGCAATGTTTCTTGCTTGATTTGATTATCATGATTCGGAACTAGCCAAAAAATACGATAACCTATAGATGGAATATCCTCAGCTAAAAATAACAGCTTATTATCATGAGAAACTTGAGTTATTAATTGATTGCCTTCTAAGTCATAAATCTCATAATTATCATCAATGTTGTCAATTTCTACTATTTCAGAACGTTGCCAGTTGAGGGAGTTAAAAATAATAATCGGTTTTGCCTTAATTTCAGTAATAGCGGGAACTTGAATATAAGAAACAATCTTTTCTAAGGCAAATTGTAAGATATGGTTACCTATAGTTTGAACTTCTTGCCAGTCTTTATTAGCTTGTACAAAAACATCCGTAATAGCGGTTCCTGGTAAAATATCATGGAATTGATTGAATAAGACTTTTTTCCAAGCAAACTCTAGGTTACTTTTAACTTCATCATCTATCATTTTACCTTCAATTATCGCAGCCAAACATGACCATAACTCGGCTTGATATAATAATTCTTCGCTACGACGATTATAATATTTTTGATCAGCGTGACTGGTATAACACCCGCGATGCAAATCTAAATAGAGTTCATCATCCCACACAGGAATTTCTAAACCTTGTTCAACCGTATGTTTAACCTTATCGAGATAACTTTTAGCCGTTGTAAAGTCAACTTTTGGGAAAAAAGGAGACTGTTTCCAACGTTGACTGACTTCTACCATATCACGGGTGGGACCACCGCCATGATCACCTACTCCTGGTATCCATAGTATTTCTTTTAACCCCGTTTGTTGTTCCCATTTCACACTATAATTGGTCATGGTCATGGGATGAGTTGTCATCACACCTTCCACATTTGGGGGAGACATTACGGTTAATAATTGTGTGCTATCAAGGGATTGCCACCAAAAGGCACCATAGGGAAAGACTACGGTACTATTCCAGTGAAGTTTACCAGTAACAAAATAATTGATCCCACTTTGTTTAAAAATTTGCGGTAACTGTAAACAAAATCCGAAACTGTCAGGTAGCCAAGCAACTTCTGTGATGTTTCCGAATTTTTCTTTGATATATTTTTGTCCATACAAAAGTTGTCTAACGAGAGATTCTCCTGACACTAAATTAACCTCTGGTTCCACCCACATCCCCCCTAAAATTTCCCATGTACCTGCTTTATACGAGGCTTGAATCTGTTTAAAAAGCTCTGGACGATTTTTTTCTATCCATTCATAAAGAACGGGGGTTGTATGGCAAAATGTGAGGTGATTAAATTCTTGTTGTAAGTTAATTACTGACCTAAACGTTCGTTCTGCAACTTCCCAGGTTTCGTCTACTGTCCATAACCAAGCCATATCTAAATGAGCATGGCCAACAATGTTAAAATGACGTTGCTTAATATCATTTCTTAATGGTTGTAACTGTTTTCTTATCTTTATTAGTTCATCATTAAACTTGTTGCTATCCTGAACATAATTCCAATTAATCTGATTAACTGTTTCCTCTAAAAAGTTTAGTTTTTTAGGTTCAAACGTAGATAAATAGTTATCTAAAATAGCAATTTCATCAGCAACAAAACCAGGTTCAAGCTTATTATACTCACTTTCATAAATCAATTGGGACTTCATTAATGCACCAATATCATGACCGGGACTGACTAACCGTAAACAAACTAAAAATTCTTGTCCTATTTCAGCAGACTCAGTTAAGACAACCCTGGCTAAACAATCAAATAAATCTCCTTCTTGTACCAACTTACTATTGACAAAGATTTGTGCTATTTTTGCCCACCAAACCAAGGATAATCTTACAGCAAGTCCCTGCAAACCATAACCATTTAAGTCTTGAGGAATCACAAATTTTTGTATGAACCATTTAACTTTGCTTCCTGCTTCCCAAGTTAAATAACCCTTCTCGTTTGCAGTAATTAAGTCTAAGTTATAAAAATCAATGTTATTGATGTCTATGTCTTCTGAAGTTGCTAACCAATCATTTTGTACATTAACTTGTGTTAGTTGACGTAATTGTTCAATCGTTTCACTAATTTTCATTTTTTGGTGACCATTAAAATAACTAAAATAACTATTAAAATAATTTCAGTATCTAGCAAACCGTTTAACGTCTCTATGTCTTCTGGGTTAAGGATAAAATACTGAGAAAACAGAGTATAGGGAATAATCTGTAAGAGAATCATTCCTAGAATAAAAGCGATGACTCCAGCCAAAGATTGCAACCAAAGACTAATAGCGGTAATAATATCGAAAATTAATAAAATTACATCCATTAATCGCCAATGAAGCGGTGTCTCTAACCAAGAAACATCCCCTAAACTTAGAATATTACTACAATGAACCAAAGCACCATAAACTAAACAAATCGACAAAAATCTCAGATAAATTCCTGTCCAATACTGAGGAAAAGAAGTTTGTAAACCTTTATACATTTTAAAATTCTACCTAATTTCTCTTTTTTGCTAAGATAAGCTAAAAAAAACCATATCCCCTACTTTAACTCATGTCTCACCCTGTTAATGAATCTCCCCTTATTCCCCCTACCTTAATCGAAAATAGAAAAGCCGATCATATTAATATTGTTCTAGAAAAAAATGTGACAGGTAAAGGTATTACCACAGGGTTTGAGCAATTTTTCATCGAACATGATGCTCTTCCCGATGTGGATCTTGATGAAGTTGACCTTAGCTTACAACTGTGGGGCAAAACCTTAAAAGCTCCTCTCCTCATCAGTAGTATGACGGGAGGCACAGACTCGGCCCATACTATTAACCTCAATTTAGCAGAAGCAGCCCAAGCGTTGGGTATTGCTATGGGAGTCGGGTCCCAACGAGCAGCCATTGAACAGCCCAATTTAGGCAAAACCTATAAAATACGACAAGTTGCTCCTGATATTCTTTTATTTGCTAATTTAGGTGCGGTACAGCTTAATTATGGTTATGGCATCGATGAAGCGAAAAAAGCCGTAGACATGATCGAGGCCGACGCTTTGATCCTCCATCTCAACCCCCTCCAAGAAGCGGTTCAAGCAGAAGGCGATCGCAACTGGAAAGGACTCTATGACAAAATAGCAGCAGTAGCCACTCGATTAGATGTCCCTATTATTGCTAAAGAAGTGGGTAACGGCATCAGTGGTAAAGTTGCTCGTCGTTTGGCTGACTGTGGGGTGTCTGCCATTGATGTGGCCGGTGCCGGAGGAACCAGTTGGAGTGAAGTCGAAGCACACCGACAACACGATCCCCGTCGTCGTCAAATTGCTCATTGTTTCGCCGCTTGGGGTATTCCTACAGCCATGTCTTTGATGCAGGTACGTCAAGCTGTCCCAGAGTTGCCCGTGTTTGCTAGTGGGGGTATTCGTAACGGTATCGATGCAGCTAAAGCGATCGCACTGGGAGCAACATTAGTGGGCAGTGCAGCCCCTTTATTAGATGCTGCGACCCATCAATCTCAAGCGGTTTATGATAAGTTCTCAATCCTCTTAGAAACCCTGAAAATTACTGCTTTTTGTGCCGGTGTTTCTAATTTAACTGAGTTAAAACAAGTGACTTTACATCATAAAAATGGTTAGTTTCTGACTATTTTTTTGGCAACCAATCTTCATCTAATAGTTGTTGTAAGGTATAGGGACAGTTTTGAGGAAACGTATCTAACCCTGACTTAAGTTGTACGTATTTAAGTGCTTTTTGATAGATTTTTGTTAAAATTTCCTCTAGATACTGATAAAAGTTAGTTGTCATGCGACCATTAAGCTGATCTCGAAAATTGAAAATCTCTGATCTGCAATGTCGATAATTTCTTTCATATTCTGTATCCCAATACTCTAATAATAATAAATGACAAATTATCTGCTTTAATAAGCTTTCTACCTTATGCCGTTTCTCACTCCCCAAGTCCTCTAACTCCTCAATTAAATTTTCTAAGTCTAATTCCTCAAACCTTTTTTCCTTCAAAAGTCTAACTGTTTCTTCTATCCATAAATAATCGTCAATTTCATACAATCTTTGGAGGTTATGGGTCTTTGTGTTTATCATAATTCATTATGCTCAGTTATTAACCAATCTTCATCTAATAGTTGTTGTAAGGTATAAGCACAGTCTTGAGGAAACGTATCTAACCCAGATTTAGCTTTTACGTATTTACGTGCCTGTTGATAAATTTTTGATAAGTTTCCCTCCAGATAATTATAAAAATTAGTGGTCATCCGTTTATTAATTTGAGTACGAAACCCCACAATTTCTGCTTGCCAATGTCGATAATTTCGATCATATTCTTCCTGCCAATATTCCAGTAACAGCACATGACGGATAATCTGTTCTAGTAAACTCTCTACCTTGTGCCGTTTCTCACTCCCCAAGTCCTCTAACTCCTCAATTAAATTCTCTACGTCTAATTCCTCAAACTGTTTTCCCTTCAATAGTTTAACCGTTTCTTTTATCCATAAATAATCGTCAATTTCATATAACTCTTTGAGTGTGTTCACATTCTTGACCACCATGACTCAATTAACACCTTCGTTTAAGCTTAAATACTTAGCAACAGGTTACTGTTTACTTTTCTATTGTCTTACCCACCTGAAAAGACATTATAGGCAGACATATTTTTTACCCATACACCTAACACTGTCCATTATTGTATAAAAAAGTAGCACGGTCTGTCAACCCCATTGTCTCGTTAATTTATGCAAAATTTTTTGACAAAATCATGTATCCTATTGATACAGTTTGACGAGATTTTGGTAGTCTATGTTACTTTTTTCGTAAAAATGACGAGAAAACAGTTATATTAAAAATACAAATATAATACATATTTAATAAAATTATATACTTATCAATGTGAAGTACCCCAACGTATAGACGGATGGGGTATTCTGCTCGACATCAGGATAAAATAGAAGAGAAGTTAACCATTATTTTTATGGAAATTAAACGCTTACCCGCACTATCTGATAACTACATTTTCCTCTTACACGATGCTGATAATAATACGGCTGCTGTGGTTGATCCAGCAGAAGCGAAACCGGTGTTAAATTGCTTAGATGAATTAGGAGCAAAATTAGTGGCTATTTTCAACACCCATCACCACGCCGATCATGTAGGAGCCAATAAAAAACTCATGGAAAAATTCCCCAATCTTTGTGTATATGGAAGCAAAGAAGATCAAGGAAGAATTCCAGGACAACAAGTCTTTTTAGAAGAAGGGGATACAGTAGAATTTGCTGGCAAAACAGCACAAGTTTACTTTGTTCCAGGTCATACTCGTGGACATATTGCTTATTATTTTCCCCCTCATGAATCAGAAGAAATAGGGGACTTATTTTGTGGGGATACTATCTTTGCTGGAGGTTGTGGCCGCTTATTTGAAGGGACACCTGCACAGATGGTTCAATCCATAGGTAAACTAAGAAACTTACCGGATAATACCCACGTTTGGTGCGCCCATGAATATACGTTAAGTAACCTTAAATTTGCTGTGACAGTTGATCAAGATAACAGTGATTTAACAACTCGTTATCAAGAAGTTATCAAAGCCCGTGAAAATGATCAACCTACCGTTCCTTCTCTATTAGGAGAGGAGAAAAAAACCAATCCTTTTCTAAGATGGGATCAACCGGCTTTACAAAGTCTAACAGGAATGAATGATCCCGCGAGAGTATTTGGTAAAATCAGGGGGATGAAAGATAATTTTTAACGTAAAATGGAAGCTAAACACTTCAAAGTTAAAGACAAAATATCCCATTATTTAGATGATTTTAATAGCCCCATCGGAATTACAATTAATTTGATAATTTTGGGGCTTATTTTATTATCTTCTGCTGTCTTTGTTTTAGAAACTTATTCTTTACCTGAATCAATTTTTAAGTTTTTGATAACTTTAGATGATATTATTTTAAGTTTATTTACCCTTGAATATTTAATCCGTTTTTGGTGTGCTAAATCAAAACTAAAATTTGTTTTTAGTCTTTTTTCTTTTATTGATTTATTTTCAATTTTACCTTTATTTATGGGTTTTATTGATATTCGATTTATTCGTATTCTGAGATGGTTTCGAGTCTTAAGACTTTTGAGATTAATTAATTTTGAAACATCTTTATTTAGAATAAAGTCAGAAGACGGAATTATTTTAGTAAGAATATTTTTGATTTTATTCTCCTTAATTTTTATTTATTCTGGAGCTATTTATCAAGTTGAACATCATAGTAATCCAGAAGTTTTTAAAACGTTTTTTGATGCTTTATACTTCTCTGTTGTCACTATGACAACGGTAGGGTTTGGTGACGTTATTCCTCTCTCGGAAGGAGGAAGAATTTTAACTGTAATGATGATTTTTTCAGGTATTTTGTTAATTCCTTGGCAACTAAGTATCTTGACTCAAAAGTTCTTACAAAATAGTCAACAAGGTAATCAAACTTGTTCCCATTGTGGCTTAAAATTTCATGACCGAGATGCTAACTTTTGTAAGATTTGTGGCACTAAGTTATAATTATGGTAAGAGCTTAACCTTGTTAAGATCATTTAGGAGTTAAGTATGGTTAAAACCATTGCAATATCTCAAGGAATTACCAGTTTAACAGAAATACATTTTAAATTTAATTTAACTCGAACTCAAAAGACTGATTTTTTTAGGGAATGGACTGATGATTTACCTAAGCTTGATGACAGAGAAAAGCAAGTATTAGATAGTTTAAAAGAGAGATATTTATACTATGCGTCTGATAACTCTATCACCGAGGGAACTCTAAATATTATTATGATTTCCCCTTTACTAGAATTAGCTAATTTATGTGATCACCCTTTTAAAATAAAAGCCGAACAAGCGGTTAAAATTGAGCTTCAAGATTCAGACATTATCTTACAAGGTTTTATTGATGCTTTAGTCGTCAAAGAACAATTTTGGGTGATTGTTATCGAAGCAAAACGTTATGGTTTTAATGTTTCTTTAGCCATTCCTCAAGCTTTAACTTACATGATGGCTAATACTGAGCAAAAAAGTCCTATTTTTGGTCTAGTAACCAACGGGGAAGATTATATTTTCATCAAAGTGAGTTACCAAGATAAACAATATGCTCTCTCAGATAAGTTAACCTTAGCCAAAAGAAATAATCAAGAATTTTATCAAGTTTTTCAAATCATCAAAAACATTAAACAAATATTACTATAGTTTGTTCCCTAAACTTAGTATGATATGATGCAGCAGGACTAGACAAACTAGAGAAAATTATTAATTAAATGCACAAAATCCCCGTTACTGTCATTACCGGCTTTTTAGGCGCAGGAAAAACCACATTAGTTCGTCATCTTTTACAAAATAATGAAAACCGACGCATTGCCGTATTAGTGAATGAATTTGGAGAAGTGGGAATTGACGGAGAATTACTCAAAGATTGTCAAATTTGTGAAGAAGATACTAACCCCAACGAAAATATTATAGAACTCAATAATGGCTGTCTTTGTTGCACCGTTCAAGAAGAATTTTATCCCACTATGCAGCAACTGCTAGAACGAAGAGACTCCCTCGATTGTATGTTAATCGAAACCTCTGGGTTAGCTCTACCTAAACCCCTCGTCCAAGCCTTTCGTTGGCCCGATATTCGTAACAGTGCCACCGTTGATGGTGTGGTGACAGTCGTCGATTGTCAAGCATTAGCTTCTGGTACATTAGTCGGTGATTTAGACGCATTAGAAGCCCAAAGACAAGCCGATCCTAACTTGGAACACGAAACCCCCATCGAAGAATTATTCGAGGATCAATTAGCCTGTGCCGACTTAGTCTTACTCACCAAAACTGATCTAGTTCAAGCAACAGAATTAAACAGAATTAAAACCTGGTTATCTCAAGAATTACGCCCCGGTGTTAAAGTGGTTTCTTGTCATCAAGGTCAAATTAGTCCCGATATCTTACTCGGTTTCAATGCAGCCGTAGAAGACAATTTAGACACCCGTCCCTCCCATCACGATCATGAAGAAGAACACGATCACGATGATGATATTAACTCAGTACAAATTACCCTTGAACAAGCTTATGATCCCAAACAATTAGTGAAAACGTTAACAAAATTAGTGCAAGATAACGAGATTTATCGGATCAAAGGGTTTGTCCATGTTCCCAATAAACCCATGCGGTTAGTCTTACAAGGAGTCGGCGATCGCTTTGATTATTTCTACGATCGCCCTTGGCGAGAAGATGAAACCAAACTAACTCGTTTAGTGTTCATTGGTAGAGAATTAAATCAACACAGGATCGAAAAATCAATCGACTAAAAAAAATAGCAAAATTATCAAGCTATGTTTCTAGAAATTTCTCAATGGGACGAATATCCCAAATTTGTGCCTCAATAAAGCGATCATAACGCCATGTTTCTTCAACTTTCCATCTATCTCCTGGTAATCCGTATTTTTGAACAACTTTAGTTATCTCATCTTTAGTAAAAACTTGACCGTGAAATGGTTTTAAATAGGGTTTTCCTCTTTCTGTCCGAGGAATATTAAAACTAGGCATACTATCAGGATATGTAAAAGAAATTTGATCGCTGTCAAAAAGCGACAAAGGAATCTTTAACTTAATTGGGTTAACCGAAGAAAAGAAACCTCCTTTTTGAAACAAGTCATCATGCTCTCCTAAAACAAAATAAATAGGATAGGAAAGATATGGTTTTTTACCTTTGTTGACAAAATCGTTGTAAAGCCATGCTTCAATTTTCCGTCGTTCTTCAAGATATCCAGGATGCAACCAAGTTCTTTGACCTGATTCAAATAGGTTGGTTAATATGGCTTTTGCCTCGGAATCATCGTAGCTACAAATATTCTTGAGCCGAATGTTTTCCCCTTGGTAGTAGTGAGTAAGATAAGCAGGAATAGGAGACATTGTTTATCAAACTATTGAACAATTAGTTATTCAAAACTAACCTAGCTAACCCCACCCCCGGATAATAATAGTCTAAAATTTGTTGATAATCGTACCCTTTTCTCGCCAACCCATAAGCCCCCGTTTGACTCATTCCCCGTCCTTTATGAGCGCGGGCAACGATTTCATCTGTCGCAGCATAAAGGGACTCTACCACACCCCCTTGATGGCTTAAAATTTGTCCTTTGGTGCTTCGTACCGCATGATGACCCGTATTATATTCGCTATTTAATCCCTTATACACCTGCCAACGTTGAGTATTGCCCAGATCGTACCAATCACTGGCTGGGCGGATCATATGAACTAAGGCATAGGAACGGGCCGCGATCGCTTGAGCTTTCAGAGCTTCCGTCGGCGCATTAGCGTGCATTTCACTGCCCACTACACTATATAGATACTGCTCAAAATTAACATGATTGACTACCAGTAACTTACTCCCCTTAGACACCAACAAAATTTTCCCCCGATACCAGCGATCGCCCACATAGATTAGACTTCCTTCAGTGGCTTGTACCCAAACCACCCCAGGAACCGACTGTCCTCCCAAGGATAATGATCCCCCATTGGGTCGAACATTCCACCCTTGAGAACCGGACAGGGTTTTGATTTGTTTATTATGGCGATCGCTCACTACTGCTTGTCCTGACACCCCGATGGTGGTTCCTGGTGCATCTCGTAAAATAGCCACCCGAATGTCTAAGGGAGGGGGTTGATAATCCGCAGGGGCCGCAGCTAATGCCTTTGGAGAAGGAGGTGGGGACGGGGGTGACATTTGAGAGGGTGAAGAAGCAACTGGTTTTTTCTCTTCTGGCTTTTGTAAGGGAAAATGGCCATTTGCCCCTACATCTGACTGTTTCTGAGAGGGTTGTTTGAGATAGGGTTTTTCAACCTCTGACTCTTGTGGGGAAGAAGGGCTGTTTGCCTGTACGTCTAATTGTTTCCGAGAAGGTTGTAGCTGACTCAGGGGAGGTAAGGGAGTTGTCTGGGGTTCCCTTTCTACAGAGGGATCAGACGGTTGCCACTGAGTCACCATCAAAGGAACCGTCACAGCACATACCAAAGGAACACCCCATAGTTGGGGACGGTTGACCAATAAGTTCTTTAACAACTTTTTCATAACGCAACGAAAGTGACAACCTTTAACAATAAAAATGATTACAATATTGATCAGCAACTGCCTTCACTAATATAACAGTCTCTCCATCTCCCCGTCTCCCCATCTCCCCACCTTCCCCATCTCCCCATCTCCCCATCTCCCCATCTCCCCATCTCCCCACCTTCCCCATCTCCCCATCTCCCCATCTCCCCACCTCCCCGTCTCCCCATCTCCCAGTCTCCCAGTCTCCCCACACCTCCCACACCCCTAACCATGACCCTCTCCTCTCTCGATCGCCTCCTTGAAATCATGACAAAACGTCCCCAATGGGACGAATATCGTCACTATCTGGAAATCTGTGAGATTTGGTCAACCATCGTCCCAGAAAAAGCGGCCTCCCACAGTAAACCTCTGTATGTTCAACGGGATATGCTGTGGATAGCCACCTCCAGTTCCGTCTGGTCCCAACAGTTATCGTTTCAGAGTTATTCCCTTCTTAAACAACTCAATCATCGTTTATCTGCTTCTCCCTTACAAAAACTTCGCTTTTCTCCTGCTCAATGGCATGATTCTCAACGTCATCAACAATCATCCTCTTTAGAAAGAAAACAAAGCTTTTTTTCCTACACTGAGGCTATTTCCCCCAAGGGAAACAGTCCCCGAACCCCAGAAGCGGCTTTTCAACGCTGGACTGATGCGATCGCCCATCATCTTAACGGACTCCCCTTGTGTCCTCAGTGTCACTGTCCAACCCCTTCCATTGAACTCGAAAGATGGTCTAAATGTTATCTTTGCATAACGCAACATTGGCAAACAAAATCTCTATCAAACTTAGAGTAATTATTGAGTTGGCAATGGGATAACTACTGTTTTTCTCCGTATAATCTCTGATTGTTGATAAAGTTTTCTCTCGATAGTTTCATTTTTACCCTTGATCCCCAGTATTTTCTTTGACAATTGACTCAATTCAAGAAAATTAATTTAATGAAGTTTCTTTGATTGCCGGGACATTTTGTTTACTTTTGTAAAATAAATATTAAAAAAATCTAAAGGGGTTTGGACAAGGGAAAACAGTGAAATCAAGACAGAGGCATCAGTAAGCAGATTTAATGATACTTGACTCATATTAGATAATGAAACGTGGAAGGAAAAACATCTGAAAAGATCAAATATCACCCCCTGCCCAAAAATCTCATGAAAACCTCTAATTTTTTCACCTCATCTTGTCGCTTTTGTCGTTACTATCAGACAGAAGGTCGTCGAGGGGGAATGTGCCAACAATTAGGTGTTCCGGTTCGTGCAGAATGGAAGGCTTGTAGTTTGGCTGCTGCACCATTTACCCACACTTGGGAAAGTTTAGAAAAAGTCGTTAAACTAGAAAGTTCCTTAGTTTTAGAATGTTCTGCTGAGGTGGAAACTGCAGAGAAAATCAATGCTTCAAAAGGCTATTAAGTTCAACCTTTTCCCCTGCTGACAATAAACTATTAAAAAATCATATTTTTCTTTGATCAATATACAAGAGATGACATCTTTTACAACAAAAGATGTTATTTTTAATAGAAGCATATTTATCATAAAAATTCTGTATCAATGGTAACTCAGGCAAAAATAGGTATTCTTGGCGGTAGCGGTTTGTATAAGATGGACGCGCTCGAGGATGTGGAAGAAATTCATCTAGAGACACCCTTTGGTAAGCCCTCAGACGCATTCATTGTAGGGAAGCTAAAGGGGGTGTCAGTGGCTTTTTTAGCCCGTCATGGTCGTAATCATCATTTAATCCCTTCAGAGTTGCCCTTTCGAGCCAATATTTACGGGATGAAGCAGTTGGGGGTAGAGTACCTCATTTCTGCCTCTGCGGTGGGTTCGCTCAAAGAGGAGATCAAACCCTTAGATATGGTCATACCGGATCAATTTATTGATCGCACTCATCATCGCGTTTCCACATTTTTTGGTCAAGGGATTGTTGCCCATATTGGCTTTGGTCATCCCGTTTGTCAACAACTTGCAGGCATTTTAGCTGAGGCAGTAAAGAGTTTACAATTACCTGACATTGCCTTACATAAAGGAGGAACTTATGTGTGCATGGAAGGCCCTGCTTTTTCCACCATTGCTGAATCTAACTTATATCGCAGTTGGGGTGCATCTATTATTGGTATGACCAACTTACAAGAGGCAAAATTAGCCAGAGAAGCAGAAATTGCCTATGCAACTTTGGCCTTAGTAACAGACTATGATTGTTGGCATCAAGATCACGATCATGTCACCGTAGAAATGATCATTGATAATTTACATAAAAATGCCATTAACGCCCAAAAAGTTATCTTAGAAACCGTCAAACGCTTGCATAAAAATCCCCCTGTTTCTGAGGCACATTCGGCCTTACAATATGCCATTCTTACCCCAACTGAACAAATTACAGCAGACACAAAAGAAAAATTAGGACTCATTATCAACAAATATTTATAAGGAGAAAAGAAGATGAAACAAAAAATTTTAGGTTTGCTGTTTACGGTATTACTTTCCTGTTGTTTAATGAATATGTCTAACACATTAGCAGCTACCGAAACCATCGAAGTTAATGTGAGTTTAGGGAATGAATCTGGTGAATTAGTCTTTGTTCCCAATCATTTAGAATTCGTAGCAGGAAAAAAGTACAAACTTAAATTAGATAATCCCAGTCCCACTAAGCATTACTTTACCTCCAAAGACTTTGCTGATGCCAGTTGGACCCAAAAAGTTGAAGCGGCAAAGGTAGAAATCAAAGGGGCGATTCATGAGTTAGAATTAAAACCATCAGCCGAAGCAGAATGGGTGTTAGTTCCCATGAAACCCGGAAACTATGAACTTCATTGTTCTATTTCTGGTCATACAGAAGCGGGAATGGTAGGTGAGATTGTAGTAATGTCAGAATAAATAAAGGGTGATGGAAACGGCAAATCTATCTCGGTTTCGACTCTTAAAAAAACGCCGTCATTGTTATCAATCTCGGTGTCACGTTTTGCGTTCTCAATTGGGGTTTAATCAAGTGGAATCAACCCGTCCTAAAACTTGCATCGGTTGTTGTCATTATCATGGCAAATTTTATGGCTATAATCGCAACCAAAGAAGTCAATTGATTTGTGGGTTTCATCCCACGGGTTGGGTCAACAGTGAACCTTGTCCTGACTGGCAAACAATAGATGATTAACCATTATCTCGGCTCATTTTAATGTACCCAGAAAGAGACTGAAAATCTTTCAACCACCGTTGAATATGTTGGTAGTTTGATAAATCAAAACCCCCTTCATCGGCAACATGAGTATAAGCGTATAGACTAATATCGGCTATGGTGACAGAATCACCAACAAAAAATTTGTTTTCACTCAGATGATTTTCCATCACTGATAACGCTTTATGACCACCGCTTTGTTTACCGTAATATTCCGCTTCTCTCTCTTTGGGTAACCCTAAATATTTATTGATATATCTTGCCGTAGCAATATAAGGTTCATGGCTATATTGTTCAAAAAATTGCCATTGTAAAACTTTTGCCCTGTTATATTTTTTTGAAGGTAGAAAGGGTGTGCCTTCTGCCAAATAATTTAAAATCGCATTAGATTCCCACAAATATTCATTATTGGGTAATTGCAACACAGGTATTCTTGTGTTGGGATTCATTTGTTTAAATTCATTCGTATGGGTTTCATTACGAAGAATATCGATGTGATGCCATTGATGCTTAATATCAAGAAACTGCATTAATAACTTAATCTTATAGCAATTGCCTGATAGCATATCGCCAAAAACTTTATACATACCCTTGTCTGATTATCTAATCATGAGATGACTTTATCCCTAATTTTATAGCAATCAGGAATGATTTATGAGAACCATTAGGACATAATAATATTATGTCCCTACAAGAGCCATTTGTAGGAGTTTAACACTCTTAAACCCTTTCTCACAACTGAAACCTGATTGCTATAGAGCTATCTGTCAGGGAATTTTATGATCTCCATCTTAAAAACTAGCCTGAAATCGTCAGCGTCCCTTATGATCCAAGAGGACGCATATCTTATCAAACACGGATACCGTCTTTATATTGTAAAGGTGTCTTTTTGCGAAAACTTTGTTACTAACTAACTTATGGACTTTTCTAGCAACATTGCCAGTCAACTAAATGCGGGGACAATTCTCCCAGAAGGAATAGTGATCATTACCCTGATGGTGGTTCTCATTGGGGACCTCATCGGGGGACGAAACGCCAGAATGTGGCTACCCTATGGGGCGATCGCAGGTTTATTGGCCTCCTTATTGGCCCTGTACACCGCTTGGGATAGCCCTTCAACCATCGGATTTTTGGGGGCGTTTAACGGGGATAATCTAAGTATTGTTTTTCGAGGAATTATCGCCTTATCGACCATTGTCACCCTCTTAATGTCTATTCGCTACGTAGAACAGACCGGGACTTCTCTGGCCGAATTTATCGCCATTATGTTAACGGCCACCTTGGGAGGAATGTTTCTTTCCGGGGCCAATGAATTAGTGATGATTTTTGTCTCCTTGGAGATGTTAAGTATCTCGTCTTATTTGATGACCGGATACATGAAGCGCGATCCCCGTTCCAACGAAGCCGCGTTAAAATATCTTTTAATTGGGGCATCCAGTTCCGCCATTTTCCTCTACGGGAGTTCCTTGTTGTATGGGTTATCGGGGGGAGAAACCACCCTAGATACGATTTCAGCTAAAATTTTGGCCAGTGGGGACAATTCTTCGTTAGGACTAGCGATCGCTTTAGTCTTCGTTATTGCTGGTATCGCTTTTAAAATTTCGGCGGTTCCGTTTCACCAATGGACACCAGATGTTTATGAGGGTTCCCCGACTCCTGTGGTGGCATTTCTGTCCGTGGGTTCAAAAGCAGCCGGGTTTGCCTTAGCTATTCGTTTATTGGTAACCGCGTTTTCTTCTATTGTGGACGAATGGCATTTAATCTTCACCGCGTTGGCTATTCTCAGTATGGTGTTGGGAAATGTGGTAGCTCTAGCCCAAACCAGTATGAAGCGGATGTTAGCCTATTCTTCCATTGGCCAAGCCGGGTTTGTGATGATTGGCTTAACCGCCGGAACCGATGCAGGATATTCCAGTATGGTGTTCTACTTATTGGTGTATCTGTTCATGAACTTGGGTGCTTTTAGTGGGGTGATTCTATTTTCTCTTCGCACCGGCACCGACCAAATTAGTGAATATGCAGGACTTTATCAAAAAGATCCCCTTTTAACGTTGGGATTAAGTCTCTGTTTACTGTCTTTGGGTGGAATTCCCCCCTTAGCTGGATTTTTCGGGAAAATTTATCTATTCTGGGCTGGTTGGCAAGCGGAACTTTATGGACTGGTGTTATTAGCTTTGGTTACCAGTGTAGTGTCCATTTACTATTACATTCGTGTGGTGAAAATGATGGTGGTGAAAGAACCCCACGAAATGTCTGATGCAGTGAAAAACTATCCCGAAATTCGCTGGAATTTACAGGGAATGCGTCCTCTACAGGTGGGGTTAGTGTTATCGGTTATTGCCACTTCTTTAGCGGGAATTTTATCGAATCCTCTGTTTACGTTGGCTAATGATTCTGTAACCAGTACCCCGATTTTACAATCAACCATCGTCAATAGTCGTATTTCTCAAGTGGAAATGCCATCGGAGACGATTAACCCCTAATTCTCGGTAGGGTGGGCATTGCCCACCTCATTTTATAGAATAGATAAACAGTAAAACAGTTATTTTTTAAGCCCTTAATATGTCTGAAATTGTTAATGCTAATCGTATCAGAAATACAGTCATCGCCTTTGCTGCGATCGCCCTCAGCATCGCTATCTTTTTTGGCTTTCAATCTCAAACCATTTCCGTTTCTTTAGAGGCCCAAGCGAAGGCATCCACCCCCATTGAAGTGGCCATGAACAACCAAAAACCCACTTTAACCGAATTTTATGCTGATTGGTGTACCAGTTGCCAGGCCATGGCCCCAGAATTAGCGCAATTGAAGCAAAAATATGGGGAGTCGGTCAATTTTGTCATGTTGAACGTGGATAATAATAAATGGTTGCCCGAAATTCTTCGGTATCGGGTGGATGGTATCCCCCATTTTGTCTTTATTGACGATCAAGGAAAAGCGATCGCACAAACCATTGGAGAACAACCTCCTTCAGTGATGGAAGCTAACTTAGACGCATTAATTGCCCATCAACCCTTACCCTATGCTGCTGCTACGGGACAAACTTCTGGGTTAAAAAGTCCCAATAATTCTATTAGTGATCCTCGCAGTCATGGTTCTCAAGTTAAGTCTTAGTGGGAAAGTCTGTGGTCATTGCGAGGGGTAATATAAACAGTCGGCTTTAATTGTTACTGAAAACACCCCAAAGCAATCTACTATTAACTTATGAGACACCTAACTTGTCATTGCGAGGGGTAATACAACCAGTCAGCTTTAATTGTTACTAAAAACACCCCGAAGCAATCTACTATTAACTTATGAGACACCTAACTTGTCATTGCGAGGGGTAATACCAATAGTCAGCTTTAATTGTTACTAAAAACACCCCGAAGCAATCTACTATAAGTTATGACACACTTAATTTGTCATTGCGAGGGGTAATACTAATAGTCAGCTTTAATTGTTACTAAAAACACCCCGAAGCAATCTACTATTAACTTATGAGACACCTAACTTGTCATTGCGAGGGGTAATATAAACAGTCAGCTTTAATTGTTACTAAAAACACCCCGAAGCAATCTACTCTAAACTGACATCTTGCACCTTTAAACTTAATCCTAATTCTATCTTATAATTTCGTTTTCAGGGGTTCCATAGGTACTAAACATTACAAGAGTTGGATAAATTCATCAACGGTTAAATCTGCTTGTCTAATAATTGCTCTTAATGTTCCTTTGGCCACTGTTTTATGATTAGGAATAGTGACTTGACATTGAGGATTTTCTCTTACCATTGTAATATGGCTTCCTCTTTGTCTAAAAATTACAAAACCTACTTTTTCTAATGCTTTAATACATTGTTTTCCAGAGACAACTGGTAATTTACTCATAGTTTCACTGACGTTATTTCTATGTTGTCTTCGGGAATTTGTTCACCTCTTTCTTGTAAAACTTCTAGATGAAGTGTAATTGCTTCTTGAATATTTTGTAAAGCTTCTTGACGGGTTTCTCCTTGACTAATGCAACCTGGAAGACTAGGTACTTCTGCGATAATGTAACCATCTTCGTCAGGATAAAGAAAAACGATTCTTTCTTTTTTTGTTGTTTTTGTCATTGCACTGTTTGTTGAACTTTTTCTGGGTTGGGTGGGGATAGTTTTTCTCTCATAATAGGTTCCAGTCTTTTTTTGCTTCTTGAATTTCTCTAAATTCTGTCTTACAATAAAGAAGTTATTAGGCTAATTTTAAATAATTTATACTATTATAGCGGAAGATTTTGTTATGAATCAAGTCAATGCTAGTCAAGTTCAACAACATTTAACTGAATTTCTGGATCGTCTTATTCAAGGGGAAACATCAATTATCATTGAACAGGAAGGAAAAGCGATCGCAACTTTAATTAGTTATGAAGAATGGGAACGTTTAAAGCAATTAGAAAGTGATTTAATTGCGGATGAGGAATCTTTTAGTCCAGAATCAGTGATTGAATCCTATAATAAGCTTCATGGTACGGATTTTACTATAGAGAGTATTGTGAATGACTGAAGGGAAACAGTATAAGCTGAATATTAAAAAATCAGCACGCAAAGAACTTTTAAAACTGCAACCTAAGTTTTTTAAACAAGTAATGTCAAAGATTCTTTCTCTAATAGATAATCCTCACCCTCAAGATTATAAGTTATTAAAAGGATTTTCTGATCTTTATCGAGTTACTCAGGGAGAGTTTCGTATTATTTATAAAATTCAAGGGGAAGAAATTAATATCATTAAAGTAGGTAAACGAAATGATGATGAAGTTTATAGGAATTTGTAGATTAATATAATCATATTTAGATTCCATTGTTTAATCTCCTGTAAGCAATTGTAATTTAATTATTTTAATTTAGTTGACGTTTTCTATGAGTTCTCCTTGCAAATATTTATGTATTATTTCTGTTGTTAAATCAGGAATACTTTTACCGAGTTCATTAGCTAATTGTTGAATTCTTTGACTGTCTTCTGTTGATAAACTTACTGCTATTTGCTTTTGAGTAATATGATGATTAGCGTAGGTTTGATAACGTTTAATTTCTTGATCAACATTATCAATGGTTTGCCATTCTCCATTTTCAACACTGTTTAATAATGCTTGTTCTTCTGGGTTTAAGACGGACATTTCTAACCTTATGCTATAACAAACTATAGATTTTTTTTCCCTAACCGATAAGCTGTTAAGGAACTATTGCGTATCTCTAACTTGACTTGAGCAATTAGTTCATCTAATGCTACGTTAAGATGATCAAATTCTCGACAAACTTGGCGCATTTTTGTGACTGTTTGTTGAACTTTTTCTGGGTTGGGTAGGGATACTTTTTCTGTCATAATAGATTCCAGTCTTTCATTTAAGCCCTTACTTGATTATACCTTTAATCGGCGATCGCAGTCTAAGTCTGTATCATATTTAGCTTTCATTGTTTTGTCTCCTGTTAACTATTATTTTTGGGTATTTTATTATTAGTTTGAGACAAGATAGTTTCTATTTCGTTTCCAGGGGTTCCATAGTTGATAGTAACCGCTTTTGGATCGCTTTCTATTTGTTTCATTCTAACTCTAATAGCGTCTGCATCTGTAGGATGTTTACGGATATAGTCTCGTAATTCTTGAGTTGTCATTTGTTCAAATTTTTTCATGATATAAATCTCCAATTGCTTTTTTTGATGTAAAGTTTTCAATTTTTTTTGAAGCGTTTAAAATTTCAATTCCGATCACGTTTCCTTCTGCATCATAATCTAATATTACTCCTGGACTAATATTATCACTTTCTTCTATTTCTGCGTTACTCCAATTAATTCTTAAAACATCAACTTCTGTATCATATTTAGCTTCCATTGTTTTGTCTCCTATATTTGTTTAATTTGCTAGTAAAGTAAACGGTAACAATTTTGTTAGGTTCAACTACATCATTAACATAAATCCTCAGTAAATATATTTTATCATTATTTTTGGTGAATGTTCCTTGATAAACTTTGAGTCCGTCTTCTTCCGTAATATATTCAGGATTTCCTAAAATTAATTCAAGAATTGAAATTGGGATTTTTCGCTTTATCATTTCTTCTTCTGCGTGTTGACTTAAAACAAATTTCACGTCATATATTCCTGTTGAACAATCATAACAACCAAATAATTATACTATAAATGTCTTCATTGTATTAATTAATTACTCATTCTTCAATTCCTCTAACACTTCATCAGTAAAAGGATTCTCCCCTTTTTTAAGTTGCTCTATCCATTGTTTTCGTTTATATTTGTCTCGTCCTCCAGGTAAATATAGGACAGCTTGAAAATCTTTAATCGCACCCTCAAAATCTTCTGTTAAGGCTCTCGCTAACCCTTGACTATCAATAGATAATGCTTTTATTTCAGTATTATCAGGGGAATTTTTAACGGCATTTTCACAAGCAAATAAAACTTCTTTGGCTTTACGGTTAAGGCTACCAAACCAACATAAAGTAGCCCATGATTCAGCATCTATTTTAAGGTCAGGATCTAATTCTTGTGCTGTTTGATAAGTAGTTAATGCTTGATCAATCTTGTGATCTTCTGCTAACCTTACTCCTCTTTCAATTAATGCTTTGGGTGATTTTTTTTGCTCTTTTTTAATATCAATATTGTTATCTAATTTTTTGGCTTCCTGTAGCTTACGATTAGCTGCGTTCATGTCTCCTGTTTCCTTAGCAATCGCAAAACTTTTTCTCACTAAAAATTCGGCTTTTTCTTCATTATTCCAACCCTTATGATTTAAGCAAGTTTTGGCTGCTTTTTCGGCGGTTTCTGCTTTACTTTTGGCTTCGTCTTCCATGTCTTCCGAAGGAACAGACAGCAACACAGGATGAAACTGTAATCTTTCACATCCTTCTTTTAACAAGGATGAGACTTTAAAACCACGCCACACTTTCACGGTGCTGTTATCACTCCGAGAGACTATATTTCCCGATGGGGTGATGGCCACAGTCTTGACAGCATTTTTATGACCTTGGAAGGTATAGAGAAGCTTTCCTTGAGGACTCCACACTTTCACGGTGTTGTCATCACTTCCAGAAACGATGTTTCCCTCTGGAGTGATGGCCACAGTGTTGACAGCATTTTCATGACCTTCAAGGGTATAGAGAAGCTTTCCCTGAGGACTCCACACTTTCACGGTGTTGTCATCACTCCCAGAAACGATGTTTCTCTCTGGAGTGATGGCCACAGTGTTGACAGGGGCTTTATGACCTTGGAAGGTGTCGAGAAGGTCTCCCTCAGGACTCGACACTTTCACGGTCTTGCCGTCCCCAGAGACGATGTTTCCCTCTGGGGTAGTGGCCTCAGTCGTGTCAGCATATTGATGACCTTCTAAGGTCTCGATAGGCTTTCTCTGGTCGCCCCAGCCCCATATTTTTACTGTGCCGTCAGCACTCCCAGAGACGATGTTTCCCTCTGGGGTGATGGCCAAGGTGGAGACAGGAGCTTTATGACCTTTTAGGGTATGGAGAAGCTTTCCCTGCTCACTCAATATTTTCACAGTGCCGTTAAAACTCCCAGAAACGATGTTTCCCGATGGGGTGATGGCTACGGTCGCCACACCTTGGAGGGTCCGGAGAAGGGTTCCTTGGGGACTCCACACTTTCACGTTGTCAAAACTCCCAGAGACGATGTTTCCCGATGGGGTGATGGCCACGGTCGTCACAGGAGCTTTACGACCTTCTCGGGTATGGAGACTTTCTACGGTATGGAGAAGTTTTCCCTGAGGACTCCACACTCTCAAGGTGCTGTCAACACTCCCAGAGACGATGTTTCCCGATGGGGTGATGGCTACGGTCAAGACAGGACCTTGATGACCTTTTAGGGGATGGAGAAGTTTTCCCTGAGGACTCCACACTTTCAGGGTGTTGCTCCAACTCCCAGAGACGATGTTTCCCGATGGGGTGATGGCTACGGTCTCCGCGATCGGGAAACTCAACGAGAAACTATCCCAGATCGTCGTGATCTCATCCTTTGAGAGTTTGAAAAAGGTCAAGAGACCGTCCCAGAACATGGTCGTGTCAGCATCTTGATGACCTTTTAGGGGATAGAGAGGCTCTCCCTGGGGACTCCACACTTTCACGTTATCAAAACTCCCAGAGACGATGTTTCCCGATGGGGTGATGGCCACGGTCAAGACAGGACCTTGATGACCTTTTAGGGTATGGAGAAGCTTTCCCTGGGGACTCCACACTTTCACAGTCTTGTCATAACTTCCAGAGACGATGTTTCCCGATGGGGTGATGGCCAGGGTCAAGACAGGGCCTTGATGACCTGTTAGGGTATGGAGAAGTTTTCCCTGGGGACTCCACACGTTCACAGTATTGTCATAACTTCCAGAAACGATGTTTCCCGATGGGGTGATGGCCAGGGTCAAGACAGGACCTTGATGACCTGTTAGGGTATTCCGTTCCCACACCTGATCGATCGCCTCATACAAAATCGATCGCACCTCTGGCAAAATTTCCCGATTCTCCCAAAGTTGCCAAGGTTGCCAAGGTTTATGAATGTACCAAGTATCAAGATTCTCTCCTGTCGTAGCAATAGCTAACACCAGAGATTCTAAAGGTTTAATAGGAAATAAGTTCTTAACAGTTGCTGCTTGTTCTTTCAATGTCGCAACAGTGGCCCGTTTATTGGAGTCAATAGCAAAGAAGGTAGACACCACAGCCATTGCAGCGATCACACCTACCACTCCTCGCTTTTGCCAACGACGGATCTGATTTTGTCGGAAACTCTCTTTAATACACTCTTCTGCGATACCATCCAACATCCCCAAATGACCATAATCTTTGAGGTATTCCTTGGCTTCTCCTAATTTGGACTCTTGCAACAAATCAGCCGATTTTCGTCCCTTATTGTGCCATTCTTCCGCTTCTGCTTCGATTTTTCGCTCTGTTACCATCGCTGCACGATATTGATATTGCCATTGTTGCAGTCGTTTCCAATGTCTAATTAATGCTTCATGAACCACATCAATTTGTATTTTTGAGGGTTGATCGTTAATAATTTCTCGTAGATCAACTAACTTTTTCCCTCTTTTTTGTTTTAACAAATTGGCTAAGCGCAAGACGTTAACTCGACAGAGAAACCCTAAGACAAATTTACAGCTACTAGCTTGATGTTTGATGTCCCGAACAATCAGACGGTTTCTATCATCGGCTAATATTTGAGTGACGGCATTTAACTGGTTAAAACTGTGATGTTCATTCACTAAATCCTTGAGATAAACTCGTCTGCGAACATCATAAGTGTCTCCCACTTGGGTTAATTCTAAAAAGATTCGTTGAGCAATTTCTTTTTGTTTATCATCTAAACTGTTATACACTTCATCGGCGTGTTTTTCTAAGGTTCCCTCAATTCCTCCCAAGTCTTGATAGGTTTTCAGGGTTAAAAACCGTTCTCCTTGATGTCTGCTTTCTTCCCATAACCGAGTTAAGGTATATTGCAGTAAAGGTAAACTGCCTGGATAGTCTTCTACATCGTTGATTAACTGTTGTTTTAAACTGCTTTCTATCAACACCCCTGATTTTTCTGCCGGTTTTGCGATCGCTTCTTCAATTTCTTCTCGGTTTAAATGTTCAAGATTAATATAAGGTTTATTGAGAGCATCAACTAAGTTTTTATGTTCCCGCAACCGTCCCCGAAAATCGGAACGCATTCCGATAATAATATGAAGGTTAGAATAATTGTTCAATAAGTCAATTAACTGTTTAAAAAATGCTTCACGGGTGGTTTCATCACACATGGTAAAACATTCTTCAAACTGATCTATGATCATGATAATTTTGCTTTCTTCACTTATCCCTACCTCCCCTCCTGGGAGGGGTTGGGGGTGGGTTGACTTCATGAAGTTGGGTTTCGTCTCCTCAACCCAACCTACATTTTCTAATTGTTGTAATGGGTTTTCTGTGGGAGAAAATGGGGTTAAATACGTCCATAAATTGCTTCCTATTATAACTTGACCTAATTTTAATTGATATAATAAACCTGCCCGTAATAACGACGATTTACCGCTACCAGAAGCCCCTAAAACGGCAATAAGTCTATCTGTTTGCAATCGATTAATTAAATAATTCGTGATTTTAGAACGTCCATAAAATACCTCAGCATCTTCTCTTGTTTCTGTAAAATAAGACAAGGAACGATAAGGACATTCATCTTTAAAATTAGCTAACGTATAACAAGTAGTTAGTAAAATAGACCCCTCAGAATTTGCAATCAAAGGACGCTGAGAGGTTTTCGCCATTTGTTTCTCAACAAATTCTTTTAACTTATGACTATCAACAATTCCATCCGCATAGTTATCAGGATTTAACCCTTTTAATAAAGTTTGAGTAAATAATCCTTGTTTGTAACTAATTTCTAACCCTGTTTCAAAGGATCGTGTCGCAGTGATCAAACAATAATCTTTATTCTCTGGAAGATAATTAATCAGTTCCCCACTAAAACAACAATCTAACCAAACAATAATTTTTTTAACAGGACTTTTCTGTATTTGTTCCCCCAACCACCTAATAGAAATACCATAAATATTATTAGCAGGATAAATATCACTGGTTGCTAAAAAAACATCTTCGTGATCATTAACAATTTTACGCCATCCATGACCCGAAAAATAAAATAAAGCGAGATCAGGGGTTTCTTGTTGAGAAGGAGGGTTAAAAAGATTAGTAATCTTATCTTTCAACTCTTCTGATCTTACCCCTAATGTACTAAGGTTAGATTCTTCTCCTTTTTGATAAGGTTGTTGCGGTAAACTTTGGATACGAAAGCTTTCATAACCATATTGTTTTAACTGTTGTGCGACATCTTTCGCATCTTTGCAAGCAACAGTTAGATTTTGTAATTCATGATAATCGGTAAAGATTGTCCGATAAAAGTCAATACCAACGATTAAAGCTTCCCATTGTTGCGTCATAATTTTTAACGTTTATGTCTTTAAGCCTTCAACCACCCCTAACTTATACTATAATCAATCCATAGAAGTTAAGCAAACTTACCACAACATTTAAACAAAAACATGACAGTCAATATCCACAACTCTAAACTCGCTTTTATTCTCGCATTAAGTGACTTAAACAACCCTCTCAATGAAAGCGAGAAACACATTTTAATTGAGATGGGAAAACAACTTGATTTACAACCTTCATTATGGTCAGATAAGATGGAAAACATCTTAATAGAAATGATCCAATCTAACCCTGAATTAAATCAACATTATACTCAGTATAAATCCCAACTTGATAACCTTCCAGACATCTCTGAAAACCTATCAGAAATAGACCAAGAACTTAAATCTTTAATGGTTATGGATAATACAGTGAGAACCAGAGGATTTAAACCCACCAATCAACCCACTGGTTATGACTCTCAAATCAATAATCTTGTGGTGTTAGCAAGTCGTTCAGAAGAACCAGAAACTGTTGTTAAACAAGTATCATCTCTGGATAAATTGAAACAAATGTTAGGTCATTCTGGTCAATAATCTGGACTATTATCAATCAATACAATGAGCGATATTATTTACCCAACCATTGACTTATTTGTTTATGACTTACAAAGTTCGCTAAATGCAACAGAGGAAGAAAATCATGAACGTAAGGTCTATTTTCAGAGTAAACTTCCTGAAAATACCCAGTTAGTTGATTCTGACATAGAAATCGAATGTTTAGAACTACTCCCTAACCAAAAAATCGCTGATTTTACTAACAAGAATAAAAACCTCGAAGGTTACTATTATCCTGTTCGCTTCAATGATACGTATGGGTTACAAATTGATTGTTCTATTAATAATTTAACTGAACCCCAACCTGTTGATAGTTTTGCCATTATTAAAGCAGAAATTGAGGCTACATTACAAGAAAAATCGGCTACGATAGGACAGACATGGATGTTATCAGGTTGTCTTCCTGAAAATAGTCAAAAGTCTTCCCAAGAAATCGCTAAATTTTGTTATACTTTATTCTTAGAAAATGCAAACTTTGAACAAGATTTGCAAGAAAGACAAGGATACTTATTTGAGGGAGAAATATTTGAACTTTCACAATATAAACCTAGTCAAGATATTAACCTACATATTATTATTGTTATCTATCCCAATCTGCAAAGTATGGAAAAAGCAGCTAATTTATACTCAGATTGGTTAGGATTATTTTCTTATAAACATAAAATTTTATTCGCTTATACCCAGAGTCGTTTGATTAAAAAGAATCTGGTTAAATATTATAAAAAAATTGAAGAAAATAAAAAAAATATTGATAAAAATAAGAAGCTAAATGCGGATAAAAAAATAGAAGCAGTTGAGGATATTTTAGAAAATTATACTATTAATCTGCCTAAATTAAACTTTCAAAAACAAATTTTAGATATTAATTTAATTAACTATAAAACTCGCTTAGAAATTATTAAAAACAAAACTTTAGAATCTGACAATCTAGAATTTCTCAATAAATTTAGCAACCTATCTGAAGAAAAATATAGAGTACAGATAGAAAAAGATTACGAAAATATGGAACTGGCATTAAGATTATTAGAAAGTAATATTAATATTATTCGCAGTCAAATAGAAGCAGAAAAATCTAAACGCGATCGCAACTTTCAAAACCTTGTAACCCTGGTAGGAACGGGTACGGCAATAATGGCTTTAATTGACGACGAAGGGAAAAAATGTCAAGCTATCACTGAAGTAGTTCCTAGCACCTTCATAAAACAAGTATGTGATAATTCTTTTGGAAAAATTATTGCTTTTCCTATCATCACGATCTTAATTTTAGGAAGTATCGGGTTATTGATGAAAGCTATCTTAGCTAAAATAGAATTAAGAAGGTAGAATTCAGCATTAAGAATTTGAGATACTCCCCGCGCTAGAAGAGGCGAGGATTCTCTAAAACAAGCTTAAGAAACAACCCTCAAGATTAATGGAGAAAATGACGTATTTTGGTTAACACCATCACTAACCCTAACTCGTTGGCCGCAGCAATAGAATCTTTATCCCGTAACGATCCCCCAGGTTGGACGATCGCCGTTATTCCAGCAGCAGCAGCAGTGCGTACCGAGTCGTCAAAGGGGAAGAAACCATCACTGGCAAGGTAACCCCCTTTGGCTCCTTCTCCCGCTTCTTCTAGGGCGATTTTCACCGCTCCTACGCGATTCATTTGACCGGCACCAACGCCCAACGTTGTCCGATTTTTTGTCACTACGATCGCATTGGATTTTACGTGTTTAGCCACTTTCCAGGCAAATAATAATTCGGCCAGTTGTTCAGGAGTCGGTTGCTTTTCTGTGACGATTTCCCAGTGATCCGGCACATCTACTGTATCATCTGAATCTTGCACCAATAACCCGCCGGCGATCGCTTTGACGGTTTGCTGGGGTCCTTGGGTTAAATCGGGTAACAAGAGGACTCTCACTTTCCCTTTTTTACTGATAATTTCCTTGGCTTCTTCGGTACAATCGGGAGCAACCACACATTCTAAGAAGGTTTTGGTTAATTTTTCCGCAGTTTCTCCGTCCAAGGGTTGATTTAAGGCGACAATTCCCCCAAAGGCAGAAATCGAGTCAGCGTTAAAAGCTTGTTCGTAGGCATCGGCTAAACTATTAGCGACGGCTACCCCACAGGGATTAGTATGTTTGAGAACGGCTGCTGCTGGTTCTTTGGGGTCAAATTCAGCGATAATCCGTCTAGCTGCTTCTAAATCCACTAAATTATTATAGCTGAGTTCTTTTCCTTGCAGTTGCGTCGCTGCTGTCCATCCAGTGGCTTTTGTTCCCCGTTGATACCAAGTCGCATTTTGATGGGGGTTTTCCCCGTATCGCAGGGTTTGAAAGGCGGTTCCGGCAACGGTGTAACGACTGGATAAGGTGTTACTTTCTTCTGTGGAAAGACTGGCAAAATAGTCGGTGATTGCCCCATCATACGCGTTAGTTAAAGCGAAGGTTTCCCCTGCCATTTTTTGCCGAAAACTTAAGGAAGCTTGTCCGTTATTATCTCTTAATTCTTGTAAGTAACGTTCGTAATATTTCGGGTTAGATAAAACAGTCACATGGGCGAAGTTTTTGGCCGAAGCACGGAGTAAAGTCGGTCCACCAATATCAATCTTTTCTATGGCTTCAGCTACGGTAACATTGGGTTTCGCGATGGTTTCTTCAAAGGGATAAAGATTCACCACCACTAAATCAATCGGACGAATATTATTATTGTTCATATCCTCCACATCTTGGGGCATATCTCGTCGAGATAAAATACCGCCATGAATGCGAGGATGAAGGGTTTTGACTCTTCCCCCTAAAATTTCTGGAGATCCTGTATAATCACTCACTTTTGTCACTGTGAGTCCGGCTTCTTGTAAGGTTTTAGCCGTTCCTCCACTACTGATTAATTCAAAACCAAATTCATTGACTAATTGACGGGCTAATTCAACAATTCCTGTTTTATCTGATACACTCAGTAGAGCTAACCTTGCCATTGGGAAATGATCTCTCAAGTAAACATCCAGTTAGCCTTATTATCCTACGATTCAGCCTATCCTAAGCTAAAACAAATGTTAATTTGTCACGGAATAATTTCCATAGGCTTCATTTTTGATAGTTCTTAAAGCTCTATTAAAGACGGTTCCTAAAGAAATAATAACAACTAATTTTGTAAGGTGGGCAAGGTTTTCAAGGGTCAAGTTAGTTTAAATCAGTCTTTGACTTGCCCACCCTACCGTCTTAAGATTCTATTTATAAACAGTCTCTTAGTATACAAAAGCTCTATTAAGATAGATTAGTAAAATTTGCTACATTGTAGAGGTCAATAACTGTTGACTCTTACTGATAGATAGTTATCCATAAGAAAATGAGATTGATTAACCCGAAACTATTTTATCCAGCTATATTAAACGGGATTATTCTGTTAAGTGTAGGAGGCTGTTTTTCTTCGTCAAATTCTTCTAATAATACTTCCATTCAACCCACAACCGATCAAACCAGTCAACCATCATCAGCCCAACCAGAGGTTGAACAAGTTACCGTTATAGAAGGGTTAGAACATCCTTGGGGGATGGACTGGCTACCCAATGGCGATATTCTCGTCACAGAACGCCCTGGAAGACTCCGTATTGTCAAAAATGGTGAATTAGACCCCCAACCCATTCAAGGCGTGCCAGAAGTCTTTGCAGTGGGTCAAGGAGGGTTATTAGATGTGGCGGTACACCCTAATTTTAGTGAAAATGGTTATATTTATTTAACTTATGCGTCGGGGACTCGCGGGAGCAATCAAACCAAAATCGCCCGTGCTACCTTAAAGGAGAATCGACTACAAGATTTAGAAGTCATCTTTGAGGTGTCTCCCACGAAAACAGGGGGACAACATTTCGGATCTCGTTTACAGTGGTTAAATGATGGAACCTTATTAGCGTCCATTGGCGATGGAGGAAACCCACCGTTAAAGATAGACGGGGAATTAAGTCGCAAACAAGCGCAAAAGTTGGACAGTTATCTCGGTAAACTTATTCGCATCAACGACGATGGTAGTATCCCTAATGATAATCCTTTCGTGAATCAGGAAGAGGCTAACCCTGCTATTTGGAGTTATGGCCATCGCAATATCCAAGGATTGGCCATTGATAAACAAACCGGTCAAATATGGTCAACAGAACATGGTTCGAGGGGTGGGGACGAACTGAATAAAATTGTAGCTGGAGAAAACTATGGTTGGCCAGTGGTGACTCATAGTAAGGAATATACAGGGGGTGAGATATCCGATCAGCGATCGCTTCCGGGTATGATTGATCCGTTGGTGGTTTGGACTCCTGCGATCGCACCATCGGGACTCACGGTATATGATGGGGATAAATTTACTCAGTGGAAAGGAGACTTATTGGCCGGGGGTTTAGTGGCCAGGGAAGTGATTCGTATTGACCTCAATGATGCGGGTGAAATTGTAGGACAATATCCTATAAAATTCGAGCAACGGGTTAGGGATGTTAAACAGGGAAGGGATGGGTTTATTTATGTTTTAACCGATGACAAAAATGGTCAATTAATTCGCTTAGAACCCATCATAAATTAAACAGTAAAAGAAGTAAGCTGTTGACAAAACACAATCTTAATTATTTTAATTATCGACAACCAAATTGTTTTTATCCTCATCATTTTCCTTTAGTAAAACCTCAGCAACATCAGGAAAATGAACCTTCATACATTCATTACAAATACCGTGAGTAAACTCCACATCCGAATGCTGTTCAATGAACGTTTCAACTGTTGACCAATACCCCTGATCATTACGAATGCCTTTACAATAAGAACAAATGGGAATTAAACCCTCCATAATTTTAACCGATTCCTGGCGAGAAATCCCCGATTGAGGTACGAAAATCGAGGGATGAAAGCCAGGGCAGCACTTACTGGGGAGACTTTTGATTCTGAATATACTTCTTGATAACTTCCAGTGGTG
>JASJDN010000017.1 GCA_030065205.1 Crocosphaera sp. | reverse complement strand
TATAAATAAACGCATAATGTGGGCAATGCCAATTAAAGCTAGAACCTTGATAGGAAGATAGTTTTGGGCAGTGCATCGGCCTACAAATATTTTATCTTTAATTATGCCTACCTACTTAGAAGAAGCTCATTAACCGTTCACTATTACCTAAATCATGGAGTAAACGCTTGAAGGTACGATTATTCATGCGATCATATCTGTTCTTCTCGTACCTTACGAGTAATACCATCGTAGAAGTAACGGGTCACATTACCAAAGTCATTGATCATGTTAACGGTTAATGCACCCAAGGAGAAGGCACGACGTTCAATCGTTTCCCCAGTGACTGGCCCTTGTGCATCAGCCATTGCTACTTGTCCTCCCGTGAGTTAGAGTATAGGCTAAATAAGCCATGCGCTTCACCTCCCGTCGGCCACGGGCAACAGAATCTAAAATTAAGCCACAAGTAAAGCTTAAAAAAGCTAACAACATAATCGAAGCGGCTAAAATGGCTGTGGGAAATCGGGGAACTAATCCTATCTTTAAATAAGTCAGAAAGATTGGCAGACCAAAAATAATAGAAACCAGTGCTAAACCAACAGAAATAATCCCAAAAAAGAGGAAAGGTCGCACTTCTTTGAATAGTAACACTGCCGTTCCCAGAACTCGCCAACCATCGGTGAAGGTTTTTAATTTACTTTCTGAACCGGGCGGACGAGAACCATAAAGGGTATACTCTTCAGCGAAGGGTATTTTGAGTTCTAGGGTATGTACCGTTAATTCTGTTTCAATTTCAAAACCACTCGAAAGCGCGGGAAAAGACTTCACAAACCGACGGGAAAAGACGCGATACCCTGACAGCATATCTTTAAGTTGTGCGCCAAATAAAAACTTGACCACTCCGGTTAAAAAAAGATTACCACTACGATGGCCCAAACGATACGCTTGTTTATCCTCGACTGCTGAACGACGGGCCCCCACTACCATATCTAAATTTTCCTTGACCAATTTATCAATGAGGTGAGGAATGGCATCCACTTCGTAGGTATTATCCCCATCCACTAAAATATAGATATCCGCGTCAATATCTGCAAACATTCGTCGCACCACATTACCCTTTCCCGGTAGGGGTTCGTAGCGAACAATTGCACCAGCAGACTTGGCCTGGTCTGCTGTGTCATCCGTTGAGCGGTTATCATAAACGTAAATATCGGCCTGGGGTAATTTCTCTTGAAACTGCTGAACCACTTGGGTAATGGTTAAGCTTTCATTGCGACAGGGAACTAACACCGCTAAACGATAATGAGTAAGATTCATCGTTGAAGATAAGGATTGATGGTCTAACATTTTATATAAAAATATTTTATGTTTATTGTGACTTTTGTTCGGGTTGGAAGTTCCGTTTTAGGGTTTTGACTAACTGTACTTCATTAGGACGCATCTTAGCCCATTTTTCCCGCTCAGTGCGAATGTTAGCTAAATGTTTCTCAATATTTTTTGGAGTCATTAAAACCCCGAAATCTTGAGGGACTTGTTCAACATTATGGGATAAAATTCGGTTTAACACCAATTCACCAATCTTAGGGGTATAGTGAGAGTTATCAACATAGTTATTCATGACATCTTTGATGGGTTCAGTTGTGATGGAATTATAGCCCGAAAAATCCCAAACGGGAGTTAGTTGTACCATTTTTCGTTTCCATTGCTCAAAACTATCCCATCTATCTGTGACTTTTAATGCCTCCCATTGGGTGGCATGGGAAGGGGAAATAAAGACAATTAATTCGATGTTATGTTGACGACAAAATTCGACAATTTTCTTAAACGCATTGAATCGATCTTCAGATAATTTATATTGAACATGATACCCAAAATACTGCTCAATGATATTTCTAAATCTCCATGCTGTTTTTCCATCTTTGGGAAAACGATGGGGAAAAAAACCGTTATCTCCATAGGTTAAATCTGGGGCTTTTTTATCAGGACGATTCCAATTTTCTATTAAAGTGTTCCTAGTAGCCATTAAAGCATCTTGAGACAAGAGAGTATTGAATAAATCCTTGAGGGTGATATGGCGTTTTTTTAGTCGTTTTTCTATAAAAGCATCTTGCCGTTTATCAAACTCATTAAACATATAATGATCGATTCCTAGAATGACTTGTTTTAACTGAGGTTGATTGACATAACTATGTTCTAAATAACGCAAGAGTTCATAAATATTAGAACCATCTATCCCTAAATTATAAACAGTTTCATCATCAGAAAAAACGGGATGATTTGGGTTTAAGCCTTGTTTCATTCGGGAAGAACCCAGTAAGATAACATTGGGTTTTAGGTTAATGATATCTATGGTTTTATATAGGCGACCGTGATCTAATTTTTCTGGTTTAGTTAAGGGAGAGTTAAAGGGTTGATTATGTCGGAAAATATCATAAGGATCGACGACAAAATTAGCTAAACTAATTCCAGAGATACTTAGTATTACAGTGCTTAAAAACAAGTAGTTAAAATAAGCAGTCTTCTGCAAAACCTTCACAGATTTTGACTGTTTTTTGCTGTGTGTTTTTTCTAAAGTCAAATTAGGCATAATTTTAAGTATGATTGATATAGTTAGAATTGGAAATAAAGAAATTCAGAAACACGATTGAGGGATAATAAACAATAGGTGGCCAGTAAACCTAATGGGAATGCCCAAAAAGGATAAAATTTTACTTTTTCAACAATTTCTTGACTATTAGGTAATTTTAAGACTCCTATCATCAACAGGAATAAAATCACAAAACTTAAGGCTTTACTATCATTAAAACTAGGTAGGTAGGTGAATTTATTCCAGGAATTAAGTTCTAATCCAAAATTAGTTAAAAAACCTAACTTACCTTGAACTTCTCCAGGAATAATAATCCCTTTCATGCCTATCATAGCTTGCACCATTTCTGTTGCATCTGATAAACTCTGAGCGCGAAACATAACCCAACTAAAAATAACAGCTAATAATGTTATCATCCAACCTAACCATTGAGGAAGGGAAATATTTAATTTTCGCCAACCATGATTAATGGATAAATATAAACCATGTAATCCGCCCCAAATGACAAAAGTCCATCCGGCACCATGCCATAATCCTCCTAATAACATTGTTATGATTAGGTTAGCATATCTACGAATTTCACCGCGACGACTCCCCCCCAATGGAATGTATAGATAGTCTCTTAAAAAGTTTGATAATGTGATGTGCCAACGTCTCCAAAAATCACTGATAGATGTGGCTTTATAAGGGGAATTAAAGTTAATGGGTAGGACAATATTAAACATATAGCCTAGTCCAATGGCCATATCAGAATACCCTGAAAAATCAAAGTATAATTGTAAGGTATAACTAATGGCACCGACCCAAGCTTCAAGAAATGTTAAGGAACTGGTATGATTAAATATGGTGGCTACCCAAGGGGATAAAGTGTCAGCAATAATCACTTTTTTAGAAAGTCCAATGGTAAAAAAAATCAACCCTAATGCAAGATTTTTAGGAGAGAAAATTTTGTTTTTTAAAGAACGTAGTTGAGGAATCAGTTCATCATGGCGAAGAATCGGCCCTGCAATTAATTGGGGAAAGAAAAGAATAAATAAACCATAGGTTGGTAAGTTATAATTTTCTTTTTTTAATTCTCCTCTATAAGCATCCACCAAATAAGCAATTTGCGTAAACGTATAAAAGGAAATTCCTAGGGGTAAAATCAAGTTTTCTATTTGATAATTACTCGAAAATAAAGAATTAATAGAGTTTAGAAAAAAGTTAGCATATTTATAATAAACAATCACACCTAAATTCAAAATGGTTCCTACAATTAAGAAAAATTTGGCACGGTTACTCGATTGTTTTGAGTGGGCAATTTCTGTTCCTATAATGTAGTTAATTACCAGAGATAAAATAATCAAAAAAATGTATTCAATGGTTTGTCCTTGCCCGGCGGGGGAAAAAATATTCCAGTAAGAATAGAAAAATAGGGAACTTATTAATAGCCAAATCGTCACCCCTTGTGTTAAACGAAGCTGACTTAACCCCCAAAAACCCAATAAAGTCAGGGGTAAGAACCCTAAAATAAAAATTGTCGAATTAAATAACATTTTAATAACGTACTTTAAAGATAGTCTCAATTAACTCAAGACTTTATCATAAAAATCTCTATTAGGTAAGATTACTCTAAACATCAAGGAGATAAACCCTGTTTAGTCCGCAAAATACTACGGTTTTCCCCTGTCAATTTTCTGTTGATAGACCGAGAACTTATCTACTATCCAACCAAACCGCGATCGCTGTATCGCTTTTGCTCTAACGGTTCCTTATTCCAAAATTTAAGTTATTTTCGTTTATTTCGTTCGTTTTACTTTCAATTAATACTGAAGACTTTAGCTAATCAAAGATTAATTGCAACTGCTAAAGTTTTGAATTGGATAAAAAAAAATCACATCACAAAATTAATTCAATCTCAATCGTCAAAATATAACAGTGAAGTACCCCAACTAAACTCCGTTATAGTTGGGGCTTCCAACTCAACAAAGACTTAGGACGGTTTTATTCGCCTTTGAGGTTTCCCATCTCATTGGCCGTCGCCTCCACAAGACAAGTCTTATTTTGGTCTTACACAGCCTCCACAGGCAGACTCTCGCCTTCCGCAAGAGTTATTACTTTTAGTCGAGATTGCACTTTGGACTTATGCTCTTGCTGCCTACTTTATATTCTTGTGCAATCTTTTCCCTGAACTCCGCTAGTACATACTTTATACGCAATGCGTGGCCTTTTAGTCGGTCAGGTGGGTCGCAACCACTAGCCATCATAGCACAAGATCACTGAGAGTGGAGGCTACGCCGTTTATTTATTGGTTGGCATTCATAACCACCATTATCTAGTTTGTTTTTAGCTGTAGAGATTTTAGGTGGGGACTTCTGCCAACATTCTGTTAAAACGCAATTAAACTCGTAACATACAAAGAAAGCATCGACACAATTACACTAATCCACATTACTTCTCTATCTTGAGCGTCTTTCACTATCTTAACTCCAGTAATCATACTAGACTGTACAGTTTGATTATAACTTAAACTTCAAGTAGTTGACTTTGTTGTAAAGCTTCTGTACTTTAGGCTGGCAGATTGTGTCAGAAATCCAGGTGAAAATGCTATAATGATAAAACCAATACGTTAATGAAAAAGCCGTGTTAGCCCTACTCAGTCGGTATATCGTTCGGCTAGTTGTTCTGATATTACTCATCCTAGGAACCACTTTTAATTCAACGATTGTTTTAGCACAAGAAAACTCAGCACAACCGGCCAAATCTTCCGAGACAACAGAAACCGTTGTCCCATCCCACAAAACAGAGTCTAAGAACACTCCCAAAACGGAAAAAGACTCTTCGACTAAAACCACCAAACAAAAGTCAAAAGTCACTTACCCGACACCTCCCCATCGTTACAATAGGAAAGCGATCGAAAAATTTGATGAGGAACTTTATGGTAATTAAACAAAACGTCAAGTCAAGAGTTAGTGTCTTGATTCGATCCCTTGAAGTTGGGGAATATAGCATCAGACCTTAAGAAATACTATTTCTAGCATAGGTCTGGTTTTTTCTTAATACTAACAAAAAAGAAGGAGAAAATGGCTCATATTATACTTGTAGGGGATTCAATTTTCGATAATGCTGCTTATGTTGGAGAAAATAATCCTGATGTTATTACCCAGTTAAAAAATCACCTTCCGCAGACTTGGAAAGCGACCCTCAAGGCCGTTGATGGTCATAAAGTCCAAGATATTTATAGTCAACTCAAGATCCTACCAAAAGATTCAACGCACCTCGTTCTGAGTGTGGGTGGAAATGATGCCTTAAGTTGTTCTCATATTGTCAATGAAAAGGTAAATTCTTCGACACAAGTCTTTTCCCAACTTGCTAACTTACGTGAGGAATTTGAGGAAAAATATCAAGAGTTATTAAAATCAATGTTAAGGTTTCATCTTCCCATAACTATCTGCACTATTTACCATCCCAATTATTCAGATAAAATGTTACAGCGACTGGCTATGACGGGCTTAACTATCTTTAATGATGTCATTATTCGTCAAGCATTTCAATTAGGTCTTCCTCTCATTGATTTAAGATTGGTTTTTAATGAATCTCAAGACTATGCCAACCCCATTGAACCCTCGGTCAAAGGTGGTCAAAAAATTGTCAATGCCATTTTAAATGTTATTAAAGAACATAATTTTAATCAAGAATATACCCAGGTTTTTTATTGATATCAATGCTCCCCTGTGATAAGGGGAGCATCTTTAAGGATAATTTAGATAGGACGCATCTCTTCGATGGGTTTAGCCGGATCGCCTGTAATGGGGTCGTCTCCTCCTTCTCCTACTTCAAATTGAGTCATCATGGAATGATCTTCATGGACTAAATTATGACAGTGCATCATAAATTTTCCTTTGATAAATTCTCCAAACTCTGACTCATCCCGTCGTCCGAAACGGCCAACCACCCGAACGGTTTCAAATTCTCCCAGATGGAACACATCTTTCCAACCCCGTTCATAGGGACGAGGTGGCAGACCATTTCTCCACAGCATTTGCATATCAATCAAATGAATGTGTATGGGATGAACCCAACCGCTACCCGGGTTCACTAAGTCCCAAACTTCCACATCACCCGGTTGAGGGTTAGCATCTACTCGCTCTTTACTCCAAGTCTTATTATTAATCTTCCACTGTCCATTGTTGCGTTCAAAGCGGAACTTGCGATAAGTAACATTGGCGGGAATATCAATGGGTTGTACCGGTCGTAAAACGGAGGGAAGTTCTGGGTCATCTGAGGCATTTTTAACCACATCAAAGCGCATTAACGTATGCGATCGCGTATCAACGTCAATGGTTCCTGTAAAACCGATATTTCTCAGATAAACTTGTGAACCGAGGGGATACTCAGAAAAATCGATAATAATCTCGTAACGTTCTGCCATGGCCACTCGTAACGGTTGAAAAGGAGCCTTTAGAAAGACAGGAGAACCCAATAAACCGCCATCACTTCCGATAACGATTATTTCATCTCCTAAACTTTGAGCTTCTTGGTAACGACTTAAAACCAGATGATAGTTACGAGAGGCCGAAGCATTGAGGATGCGAAAACGATACTTTCTTCTTTCTACTGATAAACGAGGCCAAGGAACCCCATTGACGAGCATCACATCTCCATAGATACTCTTTTGATTATTGTCATCAACAATTAAAGATCCATCCACGGCAAACTGTTTATCTTGTAAAATCAGGGGTAGATCGTATTCTCCTTTGGGTAGAGGTAAGTCTAGTTCGTATTCATCCTCCACAATATACATTCCCGCTAAACCCATATAGACGTTACGGGCCGTAAAATCAAGAGCATGGTCATGATACCAGAGGGTGGCGGCGCGATCGTTCGGATAAAAGTAGTCTTTGAAAAAATTATAGGGAATGTAGTCTTCTGCGTAACCATCGTATTGTGGCAAAGAAGCCATCCCGTGTAAATGGGTTGTGGTAAGAATTTCTTCCCCTTGAGCATCCATACCTAGTTTATTAATAAACCGAACAACGGACTCTTTTCCTCCACTGCTTTGTGTTCCTCCCCGTTGTCGAATGGTTGGTCCAGGGGTTATGCCATTGTATCCCCAGATTTCGGTAGTTAATCCGGGTAAAATTTCAACAGAGGCTTTTTCTAGGGTAATTTCGTAGTAATCTGTATCCCTATCACTTCGTACTGGGTTTAAGACAGGAGGAGTCTTAAAGGGTAATTCAAAACGAGGGATTTGGGGACTGAATTGAGCAAAAGCGGGTTTAGCTATTGTCCAAGGAAACAAGAGGGTTCCCCCACCAACTAAGGCCCATTGCAAGGCTTCTCGTCTGCTTAGTTCCATCATTTTCTTTTCTCATTGACGTTTGCTAACTAGCAGAGACAGACTCAAGGAGACAAAGAGTAACAAAAATGTGCTTAGGTTCGATTTTTGTTATGGGAATTAATACTTAAATATTTTGGCGATTGTTCCCTAAGCCTTCACTACTTTCTAGTTTACTCAGTTACCTAGGAACTTGAATAATAAGTCTTGTTGCAAAGCTATCCTTAGCTCCTGCTACAGTCGCAAAATAGAATAAACATAAACTCAGCCTAAAAATCGTCAATGCAGTGGAATTCGTCTCTGGTTCAAGAAAAAATTAGCTTTAACTTTAAAAATACCGATCTGCTTTTTCTGTCTTTAAGTGATCCTTCTTATGCCAAACAAATTAATCAGCCTGAAAGTGATAATGAACGGTTAGAATCTTTAGGAGATATTTTACTCAATCTGATTGTTATTGATTATTTATATCATCATTTTCCTTACTTAACGATTAGTAAAATGACGGCGTTACGGGATAAGTTAGTAGAAAAAGAAAAATTAACTAATCTCTGGTTTAATTTAGGATTAGGGGACAGTTATCCTTTTCTCAGTGGTAATGAAGAAAGACATCGTTTACGGGTTAAACGTAGTAATCCTTTTGAAAAATCATTCAAAGCATTAGTGGGAGCGATTCATATTGATCGCGGCTTTTCTCAAGCTTATAATTGGGTGAATAAACAGTTAATTGCTCCTTTATTAGAACGACATGAAAAAGATGAGATGGAGCGAGTTAATCCTGAGAAACAGTTAACCCTTTTAGGACAGACTTTATTAAAAGCGATTTCTTACGATTATTTATACCGTCTTTTACCTTATGTTAATCCAGGGAGATTAAATAAGTTATCTAAAAGTTTAACCTCAAAAAAACAACAAACAGAATATCTCAAAAAAATCACAACAGAAGACATGGAAATGATAATAAAGGAGCAAGATAAACTTTCCAAAAAGTCTTTTCCCTGTTTATTTGGGGCGATGTTTATTCATTTTGACAGTGAAAATTATAAAACTCGCTACCGAAATAGTCGAAAATGGTTTAAAGAAAACCATATTGATGAAGAGGAAGTTTTATACGAAGCAATTACATTATTACTCAAAGATGGTATTCCGCAAAAATGGATTATCCGTGAAATTTTAGGATACAAAAGCAAAGATTATAATCAAGGAAGAGAGCGGTTTCATGAAATCATGGATCAGAAGGGTGTCACAATGATTGATGAGGAAGAATAACAATAAGTAAACACACAAAATTAATTACATAAAAACTGTAGGGTGGGAAATGCCCACAATAATCTCTGGATAAGAGTTTTAGCTTTTTACTGGGCATTGCCCACCGCGCAATTAATTTTGTTTAAGCACTTATTTAATAAAATGTTAGCAAAAGTCCCCACTTAAGAAACTCTAAAAGAAGATCAATATTTTCGGTGGGGATGAATACAAATCAGGAAAATGTCATCATCGAAGACATAACGATTTTTCTATGGGTTTGACTCTAGATGTTGGCTTTTCACGTATTTCTTAGTTCCGTTTTGACGATGTTCTAAGAACAAATTAGATAATTCGGCTACTAATAAAGATACAATGAATCCGTCGTCAATCCAACCCAGGATAGGAATAAAATCAGGAGCAATATCAAAGGGAAGTAATAAATAAGCAACGGTTCCCAAAATAACTAACCAACGGTATTTAGGATGTTTTATTTTTTCCCGATACCAAGTGTAGAAGGATTTAAGAATGGAATCCATGAATGTTTCCGTAACGTTTTAACTACTATTATCTTCACATCTCATTATCATCATACACAAGGGTTGATTACCGATCCCTTTTAGAGACTGTTTATAAATATAATCTTAAGACGGTAAGGTGGGCAAGTCAAAGACTTATCTAAACTAACTTCACCCTTGAAAACCTTGCCCACCTTACAAAATTCGGTGTTATTATTTCTTTAGGAACAGTCTCTTATGGAGGTTTATTTTAATTAACTATATTCATAGATATAGAGATTGCTTCGGGGTATTTCTAGTGAGAATCGATGCTTCCTGTTTATATTACCCCTCGCAATGACAGGTTAAACAAACAACTTCTGAATTCTGACTTCGTTAAATTAGCCCTCGCAATGATAATTTCAGTCTCTAATAGTTTTAGATACTTAGTATAATTTTTGCCTTACCTACCCTATATATTTAATCGGTACTGGGTGATTTTCCAAATGCTTGTTTAACATTAGGTTGATAGAGGTAGTAAAGAATGAAACCAGCTATTCCTAAACTTAATAAAGATCCGATGATATTTTTACCATTTAAAAGGCTGGTAATATAGGTGAGTGCATAGATAAATTGAATCGCGATCGCAGTTGTCCAAGCCCAATTTTTCATGGCAAATAAACCATAACTCACCCCTAGAGAAATAACACTATTAACTAAGCCAATAATAGCAGTAATTACCATCACAAAACTGGTTCCAGTAAAGTCTGCTTGTCCGGCTAAAAACCCTCCTACCGTTCCGATACTACCAAACAATAAAAACAGTAAACTAGAAATAATTCCTAGTATTCCACCCAGTAAGCTAAGAATAGCTAAAATAATCACACCTTTAGGACGTTCCATTTTTAATAACTCCTTATCTATTGAGATGATACTAATCTATAATAGATTGTAACGAAAGTTTCTTCATTAAGACAACAACTTATGACAGAAGAACCCAAAAAAGATCCTCAACTATCTCAACAGCTAACGGATGCTTTAATTAAACTGATAGTTGTAGGAAGTGGGGGATCATCTCTTTATTTTTTGTTTACGGATAGTATTCCTAAAGCTTTAATTGCAGGGGTAATAGCAACCGGTGCTAGTTTATTAACTAATTTTTGGGAAGGGGTTATTGGTGTGCTTAAACCCCGTTCAAAAAGCTTAGGAGAAGCAACAGGAAAAGCCATAGACCGAAGTTTAAGCGGTTTAACCTCTCAATTTTCAAATTTCCAAGAATTGTACCTAGAATCCCTAAAAACCTATTGTTATGGGTTAGAAATTGAGGGATTTCAAGACTTACCAGGGTTAGCTTTAAAAGATGTTTTTGTTCCCCTTAATGTTCAATCAAAAGATGGAATCATACAACAAGGGTTTAAAGAAATTTGGGATTTTTTACCCAGTCAGCAAGCAGTAAAGTCTCCCCATCGACGTATTATTGTCATCGCTGATCCAGGGTTCGGAAAAACGACGTTAATGCGTCATTTAGCTTATGCTTATACCATCGGAAATTATCGAAATACAAAATATTTTATTCCTATTTTACTTCGATTTCGAGATATTTATTCTCAGATTCGTCTAACCAAACCTGAGTCAGAGTCGAATGATAATAATTTTATTGATTTAATTAGTTTAATTATTGCTCATTTAGAAAAACAACCAGAATTTAAAGACCTTAAACCTGATCAGCAATGGTTGAGAAAGAATCTGAAAGATGGTAACTGTTTAGTTATTTTTGATGGGTTAGATGAAGTACCGAAAGGACAACGAGAAACCATCAGACGCTGGACAGATAGCGTTATGAAAGAATATAAAAATACTCAATTTATTTTAACCTCTCGTCCTCATGGTTTTGAATTAAATGCGAATCAACCGAGTTATCCTATCAGTTATGATTTAAAGTTACGCATCAGAGAATTTACTAATGATCAAAAAGAAGAGTTTATTAATAAATGGTATCGTACCATTATGTGGGAAATAATCTGGAAACCACGCTATCAAAGAAGTTTAACTGATCCACCGAATCAACAACTAACTAAAAAAGTAACGAGAATTAGAAGTGATAAAGAAGCCACAGAAAATGCTGAAGATTTGTTCAAACAATTGTTTGCAAATCTTGCGTTTAATGATTTAGCCCGCAATCCTTTACTAATTACCATGATTGCTGTAACCCATCGTTCTGAAAAAACGTTACCTACCGAACGAGAAGAATTATATCGCAAAATTACTGATTTATTACTATCAACTCGACCCCATCATAAAAATACGTTATTAACTTTAAATGCTAAGAATAATAAGATTATTTTACAAGTCTTAGCTTTTTGTTTAATGGAAACAGAAGAAACAACGTTCACACCAAAACAAGGAATTGAGTGGATTGAATCCACTATCAAAGATTGTTGTTCAGAGAATCAATCGTTAACAGGTCAAAAATTTCTCACAGAAATGTTAGAAATTACAGGACTATTACAAGAAAGGGAGTTAGATACTTACGAATTTAGTCACTTAACCTTTCAAGAATATTTCGCTGCGTTACATCTCAAAGAATTGGGAAATGAAGGACAAGAAAAAGTTATTGAAAGATTAGAAGATGAAAAATGGGAAGAAGTGATTTATTTTTATTTGACTTTAACGGATGCAACCCCTATTATTACAGCTATTTTAAATAATCCGACTTCTTATACGTTGTCTCTAGCAAATAAGTGTAAATTATCAGCACGTTTAAAAGCTTCAGTTAGACAAGAACTTAATCAAATGTTGCTAGAAAGACGGGAAGAGTATGAAAATATTTCTGCTGCGATAACCTTAGAACAACGGTTTAACAATTTAACGATTATTGATGAAAAAACGGCTATTTCTAATCCTATAACTTGGAGAGAATATAAACTATTTTTAGACGCGCAAACATCGGGACAGTTTCACTCCACTGCTGAAGTGATTAATATTACTGATAACATGGTTAACCAACCCGTTACTGGTATAAAATGGGAGGATGCACGGTGGTTTTGTGGTTGGTTGGCGACGCAACAAGCTTTACAGTCATCAGAAGCGGTTTATGATCATCGTTTACCCACTGCTGATGAAACGTCCCAGTTAGTTCCCAAAGGGATAACTGAGAACTCTCAAGACACAGGAGACTGTTTAAGGGTTGTACGGGTTATTATTCCTTCTCGCTACCAAACTTTGCTCAATTACCTGTCTTCTGGACGCTGGAAGGACGCGGATGGAGAAACAGCTAAGGTTATGCTGCAAGTTGCTAACCGAGTTGAAGAACAATACTTAAGGGTTGAGGATATTGATAACTTCCCTTGTGAAGACTTACGCATCATCGACCAACTTTGGGTTAAATATAGTAATGGAAGGTTTGGCTTTTCTGTTCAAAAGAAAATCTATATGGATGAATTGGGAGGCACTAGGGACTATAATGAAAAGATATGGTACGAGTTTTGCGATCGCGTCGGATGGAGCGTTGGAGGAGATTGGGTGAATTACTCAGACCTGGTATGGGAGTATAAGCATACTACCCCCATAGCACAATTACCTATGGAATTGTGGTTGAAAGATGTGGATAGGGGGATCGTCTCTTCTCTCGCGCACAGACTTGTAAGCTGTAGCGTATCACCATCACAGCCTTTTGTCAAGTCTTGAATTTTCGTTTTTTTACGAGTTGGTTGGGTTTAATATTGTTTATCTTAAGCAAAAGTAACCTGTCATTGCGAGGGGTAATATAAACAGTGTAGTCTGCGTAGGGTGCATTAGGCTAACTATTATTGTTGAATGATAAACAAAGATTGAAATAATGCCGTAATGCACCGCAATTTAAGTTTTTTGGCGGGTTACGACGGATTGTTATATTCTTATTATAACATAAATTATAGCCGTCTAACCCACCCTACTTTAATGCTAAAAATACCCCGAAGCAATCTCTGTATTTATTGTAGATTGCTTCGGGTGGATAATGACAAAAAATTAGACTATTTTAGTAATTTGTTCCCTCGCAATGACCTCAAAATCTGTTAATTCTACGGTAAAATAAAAATGAAATATAGAAAAGCCGATAATATTTTGGCTAAAATCAAATAGTGTATACAACAATGGAAAATAAAACAATGAAAAAGAAGTATATTTATTGGCAAGATGATGATATGTGGTTAGGATATTTTGAAGAATATCCTGATTATTGGACACAAGGAGAAACTGAAGAAGAATTAAAAGAAAACTTACTTGATATTTACAATGAATTAATCAGTAATAATCTAAGCAATATTCGTAAAGTTGCGGAACTTGAGGTGTCGTGAAGCGAAGAGATTTGATCAAAAAATTAGATAAAATGGGTTGTATTTTTGTCCGTCATGGAGGTAAACATGATTGGTATCAAAACCCCAAGACAAAAATCTCTCAACCCATTCCTAGACATCGAGAAATTAAAGAACAACTCGCTAAACATATTATTAAAATGCTGAGTGATAACGTTTAGATTCTCAAGAGTTTCTTAATTGTTCAGTAACGGCTGGTTTTATTTTAGCATTTGTGTCAGGATTAAGAAAGTTATTTTTTCCGAACTTTCTTAACTTACCTGAATAAAAATATGATTTATAAATAACCTTATTATGACCACACAAGTTAAACAAAAAAATTATAGTATCCAAGAATATCTAGAACTAGAAAAGCAAGCAGATATTCGTCATGAGTTTATCAATGGGAATATTATACCAATGGCAGGAGGAACCACCAACCATAATGAAATCGTTACTAATTTATGTTTATTATTAAAACCCGTTTTACGTCAGCAAGGAGGACGGGTTTATACGGAAAATGTCCGTTTATGGATACCAGAATATAATGTGTTTACTTATCCTGATGTTATGGTGATAGCATCTACACCTATTTATTATACAGAAAGTCAGACAACTATCACCAATCCAGTCATTATTTTTGAAGTCTTATCCGAGTCTACCAGAGATTATGACCAAGGCCGAAAATTTGGCTTTTATCGGTCTATTAATAGTTTACAGGAATATGTCTTAGTTGATCCTGAAACTGTTTCTCTCATGATTTATAATCGAGGAAAAAGTAAACAATGGTCTTTAAATATTTTAAACGAGAAAACAGAGAATTTAACGCTTAATTGTCTAGACTTAGAACTATCTTTAAACAGCATTTATGAAGGGGTTATATAGTAGAGATTTATTTCTTGATTGTCATTGCGAGGGGATGAACCACTACTATAGCTTGATTTATTGTCATTATACCCCCGAAGCAATCTATCAAACACCGAACCAAAAAATAGAGATTGCTTTGGAAGCACAATCAAGTCTTAAACCTTTTCTTCAGTAAAGGTTTTGCTTCCTCGCAATGACAGTTTCTTTGCTCTTAAGTTGACGCTAATGAGCAATGCTAAACCCCTACGAAACTGACTTTTCATGAATACAATAACCAAGGAAACTTACCCACACCCCATTGAAAATATAAAATAGTTGCGATAATAAACAGTAAAACAAACCCTATCATAAAAATATAATCCGTTTGAGTTAAGATTGATTCATGTAAATAGGTTCTTTTAGAACTCCCAGAAAATGCTTTTGACTGTAAGACAACTTCTAATTTTTGAGATTTGGCCATCGCATTTAAAATTAAGGGAACAGCAATAGTTGCATAAACACTAACTTTCTTAAAAATACTCATCTTTTCTAATGCTAAACCCCGTAACCGTTGCGCCTCTAAAATCCCTTGTATTTCTTCTAATAATAAGGGAAAAAATCGCAGGGTTGATGAAAAGATAAAGACGATTTTATAAGGTATTTTCGCTTTTACCATTCCTACAACCATATCATTAATATCAGTGGTAAAAATTCCCAAAGGAATAATTAAAACCATTGTTAATGTCTTAAAAACAATATTTAATCCATAAACGATTCCTTCTTGATTCATGGTTAAACCTCCTACCCAAAACCAATCTTTAGGAACAGAAAAAATAGGGGTTAATGTCTCTGTATTTAGCAAGGTTTGCACTTGAGAAATATTAAAAAATCCCATGATAATGATAATCAAAATATAAAAAGGAATCATTACCTTAAAAACCGTGCTGAGGTATTCTAATTTTACCCCTGCAAAAACACAAGCTGCACCAACAATTAAGGTTAAAATACCGCCAGTAACCGGACTTTCCCACACAAAAGCAATGATAGTAATAACCGCCATCATTAACAGTTTTGTGCGAAAATCTAAATGAGTAAAAATAGAATTTTTATCGACAGTTTCAAATTTCATCATGATAGAAACACTTTGCTAGTTCACTAGGGGTTAATAAAGGATAAGTATCGTTAGTTAATTGACTTAAGGTTTGGGATAGTAAAACCGATTGAGGAGGGGTTAAATAAGTGGATTCTAATAAGTCTGTTTGATGGTAAGCTTCCCTGATAGGTGCATCTAATAAAACTGTCCCTTTTCCCATAATAATAACTCGTTCTGCATAGTCTGGCATTAAATATAAATGATGAGTAATAACAATAATTGTTTTACCCATTTGATGCAGTTGACGACTCACTTCTAAAATAGCACGAGAACCCTTATAATCTTGTCCGGTGGTGGGTTCATCAAAAATAATAATGTCAGGTTCCATTGCTAAAATAGCAGCAATAATAATCCTAGCGCGATCGCCTTTTGGTAAGGATAACGGATGATCTTTTTTGTGTTGTAATAACTCCATTTCTTCTAAGGTTTGGTTAACTTTTTCTTCTATAGTTTTCTTGTCATATCCCACATTGTTTAAAGCAAAAGCCACTTCTTCTTCTACTGTCATACTAAAAATTTGATTATCGGGGTTTTGTGCTACATACCCGATAGATTTAGCTAAGTCACTAACCGTTAAAATTTTTGTATCTTTATTTCTTATTTTAACCGTTCCTTGGGTGGGTTGTAATAAGTTCAAAAAGTGTTTAACTAAGGTACTTTTTCCCGCACCATTTTGACCAATTATTAAGGAATATTCTCCTTCATAAATATTGAGAGAAATCCCTTTTAATGCTTCGGTTCCATCTTCATAAGTATGGTTCAAATTATGGGTAGATAATAAAGGACTTTTATCCTCTCTATAAGGAATGGTTTTAAACTCAAACTTTGGAGAAATTCTAGCAACATTTTCTAATTGTTGTAAACTATTTATTCCTTCCTCTAAGGTAACAGGAATCTTAGAAATACTTAAACCTTTTTGTTTAAGATTATAAAAAGTTTTTGCTACTTGAGGTGATCGCAAATCATGACGTTCTAATAAATCAATTTCCGAATAAATTTCGTGAGGTTTTCCTGTTGCTATGACTTCCCCTTCAGATAGTAAAATTAAGCGATCGCTATACTCAGCCATTTCTTCGGCTGCGTGGGATACCATAACAATTGTTACCCCTAATTCTTTATTTAATTCCTTAACCGTTGAAAACACTTCCATTGTGCCGATAGGATCGAGTTGGGAAGTGGGTTCATCTAATATTAATAAACGGGGTTGTAAGGCCAAAGCAGCAGCGATCGCCAATCGTTGTTTTTGTCCGCCTGATAATTCTTGAGGGTGTTTATTTTCCGTTCCTTCTAACCTTACCGCTTCTAAAACAGGGGGAATACGGGCAATAATTTCCTCCCGATCAACGCATAAATTTTCTAAGGCAAAAGCGATCTCATTTTCTACCGATGTTGAAATTAATTGGGTTTCAGGATCTTCAAAAACTGCCCCGACATAACCAGCTAAATGACTAACAGGATGCTTTAACGTATCGAAACCAGCTACATTAACATACCCAAAAAAACGACCGCCATAAAACTGTGGTACAATCCCATTTAACGTTAAACAGAGTGTGGTTTTTCCTGCCCCTGTTGCCCCAATAATGCCCAAAAATTCCCCTTCATAAACCTGCAAAGAAATGTCTCTTAGGACTGGTTCTTTAGAGTTAGGATAATAATAAGAAACGTTATCTAAACTAGCAATAATCTTCATGATTTTTTAGTAATTAATTCTCAATCATCAGCCATCAATTTTTAATGAAGTAAAAAGACTTTATTTTTAACTCAAAAAGCTTCCCTCCTGCCTCCTGCCTCCTGCCCCCTGCCTTCTTTAATAAATCGCTGCTTGAGGTTTCATAATACCGATCGCCCGTAACCCAGAAATAACCCGAACTCCAATAAATGCTCCTACCAAAGAACGGACTAAATTTTCTAAGGGCATAATCGGAATTAAAAAGATCCACACTTCTTCAGGCCAATTAAACATGGTATAAGTAATCACACTTTGACTAATATGATAAACCCCGGCCACCGTCCAACTGCCGAAAAATAAACCCAACCACACTAACCGTAAATTTTGACTATTAATCCATCGGGCAAATAACGTTCGAGTCGGTAAAATAAATAATAATAACCCCGACCAATCAATAAAAGATCCTTTAATAATAACCGAGACAGAAACCCCATTATTCATAGCACGAGAAACATAAATATAAAAGGCAACCACAAAGAAAATGCTCATCATAAACCACCAATATTTACGCTGTTTACCAATGACCATACAACCGGCAGCAAAACTAGCCACCATCGCCCCAAAAATAGACACAGGGGGAATCCCCGCCGTATGGGGGGCTAAAAACACCCCCATGAGAGTTCCGATCCCACTCGCTAAGGAACCCCCCACCGGTCCCAAAATCCAGCCGAGAAGGGGGAAAATACCTTGACTGAGGGGAAAAATACCACCGGAACCAATGGTGATGGAAAACGGGATAAATGCCAGCACGGTAACCACCGCAGACATGACCACAATATAATCTAAGGGGGTGCCATCTAAAGAAGCGCTGCCTAAAGATTGAATCTGTCTTTGTTCGCCAGAGGGTTCTTTTGTCATCTAAACTTAACAATTGCGCGACTTTCAGATGATAACAAACAATGAACCGAGAAGTCGCTAGATAATAGGTTAAGATAAATGTTATTTGACGACCCATGATTGATTGCTATGGGTTAATAATGTTCGGAAGAACCCATCTATACAGACCATGATTATGCAGCCTCAATTAGAGAAAGCCTTTGCACAACGTCAAGCCCTCAAAATTATTAGTGGTTTGACCAATTTTGATATAAGTAACGTTTCTGCGATCGTTCAAGCAGCCCAAGCCGGCGGCGCAACCTTCGTTGATATTGCTGCTTCCCCTGACTTAGTTCGTCATGTTCGTACATTAATTGATTTACCGATTTGTGTTTCGGCGGTTGATGCGGAATTATTGGCAGAAGCAGTGAAAGCAGGGGCAGATTTAGTCGAAATTGGTAATTTTGATGCCTTTTATGCTCAAGGAAGACGGTTTGAAGCCCCTGAAGTCCTGGAATTGACCCAAAAAACCCGTGCCTTACTCCCCGATATCACCCTTTGTGTTACCGTTCCTCATATTTTGGCCTTGGATGAACAGGTAGCATTGGCCGAACGGTTAGTAGAAGCCGGGGCCAACCTGATTCAAACCGAAGGGGGAACCAGCACTCGCCCCACCCATCCAGGCACGTTAGGCTTAATTGAAAAAGCAGCCCCCACTTTAGCCGCCGCTTACAGCATTTCTCGGGCTGTGTCTGTCCCCGTCCTCTGTGCGTCTGGTTTATCTACTGTGACTGCACCCATGGCCATTACGGCGGGTGCGTCTGGGGTAGGGGTTGGTTCGGCGATTAATCAACTCAATGATCCCGTGGCCATGGTGGCTGCAGTTCGTTCTCTGGTAGAAGCCTTGCAAGCGAGTTCTGTCCAGGTTAACGTCTAGAATATGTCTAAGTTGACAGGAGGCAGGAGGTTGATTTTTGGAGGTAGCTTGTACTCCCACCAAACGCTTTTACCCTTGAAAGGGAAGGGATGAAGACAAACCCTCCTGCCTTCTGCCTCCTGCCCCCTGCCTTCAGTTACAATAACGTTGCTGCTGTTTGATCCAGTAATAACGTCGCGTCTGAATGATGTCTTAAAATGGAGGCGGGACAATGGGGAGAAATCTCGCTTCTTAGCATTTCTTGAATAATTTCTGCTTTGTTTTTTCCGGTGGCTAAACAGATAATTTTTTTCGCTGATAAAATAGTAGGAATCGTAAGGGTTAAGGCATATTTTGGAACTTGTTCAAAGGTTTGGAAATGGCCTTGATGAACTTGTATCCAACGGGTTCGTTGATCTAACTGGACAATTTTCACCCAGTGAGGATCATCAAAATTAGCCACCTCTGGTTCATTAAAGGCTAAATGTCCATTAATTCCCACCCCCAAACAACAAAGATCAATGGGGTATTGTTGGAGTAATTTTGTGTAGCGATCGCATTCTTCTATGGGTTCTAAGGCATCCCCAATTAAGTAATTAAATGAGTTAGGATTAATGCGTTTTTCTACCCTTTCGTGGAGATAAAAACGAAAACTGGCCGGGTTTTTTCCTTCAATACCTAAATACTCGTCTAAATGAAATAAATTAATTCGTGACCAATCAATTTTTTGAGAATTAATTAAAATATCCAAAAATTGTAATTGAGAGTTGCCTGTTGCTAGAACAATATTTGCTTCTTTTTGCTTTTCTAAAATAGTTTCGATATAGTCTTGAACGATTTTAGCTGCTTTAATGGATAGGTTTTCCTCATTTTCGTAGATTTCTGTTGCTAACGAATCAATGGTTAACACTTGATGGGATGTCATACTTAATTCATCCAAACTTATACTTGAGGTTCAATGTTTTTATCAGGCATATCTGGAGCCATTTTAGGTTTTTTCAGAGAATAACCTTGTCTTTCTAAATGTTCGACAAATTGATCAGTATTATTAACATTATTATCTATTTTCTTAGGGGTAGTTTTTCTTTCTTTTTTTAATTTAGCTTTTCGTCCCATTCGTTTAATTCCTTAATAGACGTATTTTCTTAATTTTACTACACTAAAGTTTTGATAGATGCTCCAATTAATATCACTTAACAGTTGACTTAACAAAGTTAAGACATCAAAAAATGTTGGTCAAACGGTCAAACTAAATCAACAAAATAAGTGTGATTGTTTCATCCCTCAATTATCAAACATATATAAATCTTTTTCCTTGCCTAAAGCAAAACCCAGAGAGGTTTTAAAATTATAGTTTGATTGACTAATAAATAGGAGGAAAGCAATCAAAGCCAAACTACTATTAAGGGTAAAAATATTGGCATAACTTAATGTATCGCCAAAGCTGCCTACCAACGGACCCCCTAAAGCGATTCCAATATCAAAACCCCCTAAACAAACAGAATAAACTCGACCTCTTTCAGAAGCAGAGGAACGATCAGAAATCAAAGCAATAATCATAGGAATTAAAGTTCCGGCACCAATACCCTCAAGAAGACCTGCCAATAATATTTGCGTGCCAGTTATTGCTTGAGTCAACAAGAGCATCGAGACAAAATAACACAAAAGACTCACACTGATCAGGGGACCGCGACCATACCGATCAGACGCTGATCCTGCAAAAAATCGAGAAGAAAAACTCCCAATTGCAGCCACTGTATAAAATAAACCAGCATTAAATTCTAAATTTGCGTCTTCCAAAAAGAGCGGCAAAAAGGTAACTAACGTACCAAATAATAAACCAATGAAAAATAAAATTGAAGCGGGAATCACTAAAGCGTGAGTGGTTAGCATTTGCTTAAAACTACGACTTTTGCCTTGGATGTGAGCACTCTTATGATGATGAGTTGAAGATTTTTCTTGAATGAAAACAATTAAAAATAAGCCCAAAAAAGCAGAACTTGCAGACGTAATAAATAGGATAGAATAGCCTAAAAATTCTTGTACAAACCCTCCCAAAGCAGGACCAATACTCATCCCAATAGGGGTTACTAAACTCATATAACCGATCAATTCCCCTCGGTTTTTTAAGGGGGATAAATCGACAACTAACGCACTATAAGCGGTGGTAAAAGCAGCAATACTAACCCCATGAAAAGCCCGAACTGCTATGAGAGGAAAAACAGACTGAATTAATAAATAACCAAAAGGAGCAAGACCCGCTACAATAACACCAATATATAGCACTAATTTGCGACTGTTTTTATCAGCCAAATAACCCAATGCAGTCCGAGATAACAGTAAACCAATGGCAAAACTACCCATCACTAACCCAATTTCGGAACGGGTTCCTCCCAGAGATTGAATATAGGTAGGTAGGGTGGGTAAAAGGGTCGTAATACTAATCCAAAAGCATAACCCTGCCCCTAACAAAAACCCTAAACTGCGTCTTTGCTGAGGTTGAAGACTGTTATAAGCGGTCGAGATACTCACAGAGGCTGTCCAATATTTAGTTACTTAATATATTTTAATATTTTAGCGACTATTATAAATTTGAGTTCGAGGAATCCCCAGTAAACTCTTAACCCAGACTCATAAGTGGATGAATCGGCCTAAACTACAGGGAACACCCTAATTGTTAAATCATCTCCCTTGCTAGCCATGATACAGAGTCAAGTGACCATTTACCGCCCTTTAGAATGTCGTCCCGATAGTTATCAAAGTTGGTACCAACAGGGAAATACACTGCGTATGGATCAACTTTACGCAGAAGCGTTAATGTGTTACGAAAAAGCCTTAGAATATTATCCAAATGACTATTGGGCTTGGTATAAAAAGGGTATGACATTAGAAGAGTTAGGACGCTACGAAGAAGCTGTCGTCAGCTACGAAAACGCCATTAAAATTGAACCAAACAATTACTGGTCTTGGTATGATAAAGGCTGTGTCCATCTTGAAGAGTTAAAAGAGTACGAAAACGCCATTAACTGCTTTAAAAATGCGTTATTAATCTATTCCGACGATTATTGGGCGCAATATCGTATCGGAGAAGCTTATCGTTTATGGGAGAAATATTCCGACGCGATCGCAGCTTACGATCAAGCGTTAACCATCAGACCGAATGATTATTGGTCATGGTATCGCAAAGGAGACTGTTTACGCCATCAAGGAGAGTTAGAAGAAGCTTTAACTCACTACGAAAAAGCTTTATCAGTGAAACCTTATGATTATTGGGGATGGTATCAACAGGGAAAAATTTTACAACAATTAAACCGTTTTGATGAGGCGATTAATTGTTACCAAAAAGCCCTGGAAGCGGAACCCAATGATGAATATGCTTGGTATTATCAAAGTCATTGTCATGCAGCTTTAGATAACAAGGATGAAGCTATTAACTGCTTATTAGAAGCCCTTGATATTGCTCCTAATACGATTCTTGACCTAGCTAAAAATAACGAGATTTTTAATAGTTATTGGCAAGATGATCGTTTTGGTGAATTCTTAGACTGATAGTAAGTAAACTTAAGGTGGGCAATACTGATTAACGGGTGAAAATGATGATCTACAGATTGTAATGAACATTGCCCACCTTAACAATGTTCTTGATCTGATTATTGTTTATCTCTTATCCCATTTACTTAGATAAATGACGATCAATCTTTTCTAAGTCTTGGGTTAATTGTTGATATTCGTCGGATTGAAAACCAACCACCGATCGCACCCCTTCTAAGGTTGACATAATGTTTCTAGGGTCCATAAACATTATCTTACTGCTGTCACTACTACCAATTTTTACCCCCATATCAAGATAGTTTTGGGCGAGTAAAAATTGTAAGGCTTCCCGAGCGTTGGGATCGGTTTTAATTTTTTCAGTTAAGATATCAATAGCCTTAGCGATCGCTTCTGCTTTTAAGATTTGTTGTTGACGTTCGGCTTCTGCTTGCAAAATTTCTGCTTTTTTCTGCGCTTCTGCTTCTAAAATTCTTGATTCTGCTTTACCTTGGGCTGAGTTGATAGCTGAATCTCTTTCTCCTTCAGATGTTAGAATAGCAGCCCTTTTTTTCCGTTCTGCTGCCATCTGTAATTCCATGGAATCTTGCACCGCTTTTGAGGGCATAATATCTCTTAATTCTACCCTAGTTACTTTCACACCCCAAGGATCAGTCGCAATGTCTAATTCTCGTAATAATATCTCATTAATTTCGGTTCTAGCGGTGAAAGTTTGGTCTAATTCCAGTTTGCCAATTTCTGAGCGAATTTGCGTTAACACTAGATTAACCATAGCAGATTGCAGGTTTTCGACCTTATAATAGGCTTTCTCCATGTCCATAATTCGCCAGTACACAACGGCATCAACGGTGATAGAAACGTTATCTTTTGTAATACAAGACTGGGGAGGAATATCGATGACTTTTTCTCGAATTGTCTCTTTATAAACTACTCGATCAATGAAAGGAACAATTAAATTTAATCCGGGACTTAGCTTTTTGTTATAACTTCCTAATCTCTCGATTAAATACTCATTTTTTTCATTGACAATTTTCACTGATCCAAAAACAGTTGAACCCCCTAGTATAAGAATTATGAAAAAGAAAAATTGACTCATTTTAAATACTCCTAAATCCTAATTTATTACGGTTAGATTTATCATTAATTAGAAAGCTTAAGCCTTATCTAAAAATTCAGGCAATACGATCAAAGTATTCCCTTTTCTAGTGACTATATAAACTTTTTGATGAGGTAAAACAGCTATTTTTTCATCAGCACAAATAGCTTGCCATGAGTTACCTTCATAGAGAACTCTTCCTGTTTTTCCTGGAGAAATTTCTGTTAAGGTTTCTCCCTCTTGTGCATCACCAACTACTGAGTTTAATGATTTTCTCTTGGGGACAAAACGCCTTGATCCCGCAATGGAAATAGTTGACAAACTTAACCATAAAATAACTTGTATGGGAAACGAAGGAATCACTAAGGCGATCGCGGCTACTATAATAGCACTAATTCCCATCATAAAAGCCACAAAAGCAACGGGAAAAATTGCCTCAGAAAAACAGAGAATTGCACCAGCAATTAACCAAAGTAAAGCTGGATTTAACATCGTAGCATAACTAGAAGACATAACAAAGTTGGACTGCTAAAGTTTAAGCCTAGACCAATATAATTGATATTACTACCAATTTTTTGTATTTACTCTGATCATAACGCTATTAATCAAAATAGGTTACACTAAAAAGTGAAAATTTAATTTTCTTAAGGAAAATTTAAAATGATTGATTTAAGTCTTCTCTTCAACATTGCTAATATTTACGCTTTACCGTTTTGGTTATTAATGGTGATTTTACCAAAATGGGGAATTACTGAAAAAATCATGTCGTCTTATCTTCCTTTTGTTCCTTTAGCGGGGTTATATATTTATCTTTTTTCGGGTAGTCTTGATCCTGAGTCTATTGAAGCATTTTCTAACCCAACGTTACCGGTATTAGCTCAACTTTTTGGTCAAGAACCTGTTATGTTAACAGGGTGGATACATTTTATCGTTTTAGATTTATTCACGGGTAGATATATTTATTTAGAAGGAAAAGAAAAAGGAATTTTTACAATTCATTCTCTCATTTTATGTTTATTAGCCGGTCCCATTGGTTTACTCTCTCATATTATCACCGCTTGGATACAATTAAAAGTATCTAAAAAAGAAGAGTTAGAAGCAAGTGGAACTTAAGTTATTCACTCTTGTTAGGGGAAGCAAGATCGATCTTGCTTCCCTGTATTATCTTGTTATTATTGAGATCAATGTCAAAAATAAAGCCACTGATAATTTATCAAGCAACTATAAAGCTTCCCATAGAGATTTATATTCATCCTCCTACTCAATTTATCATTGATCATGTTTCTGATTTATTACCAACATGGACATTACTTCCTAGAAGTATTTTGATCATTTTATTATATTCTAAAGTGCCAATAGAAACGATTAGTCAAGAAACTCAAGAGGAAAAAGAAAGATTAAAACAAGAATTTTTACTATTAGGAAATAGATTACAATCTATTCTAAAACAAGAAAACTGTTTTATTGAAATTATTGATCCACAAGAGGGAACGCCGATTCATTCTAATGATACTATTCTTAATTTTGATATGATTGCTATCATTAATCAAAGCTTAGGTTTTAATTATTATAATACAGAACAAGGATGTAAAATATTAAACCATCCTACTCAAAAAAATGCTATTTATCCTAGCATTTTAGTATCGGATACTGATCCAGTTATCATCAATAATATTCTAAAAAAAATGGTTTAAATAACCCCTGATTCTAAATAATTAATGGTTCCAGTATCAGCATTAATTTCTACTTCTACACCCATCGGAAAGGTTAAAATCGGTTCGATATGACCAATTGTTGCGCCCATCCATGCGGGTATTTCTAATGGTTTAATATGATCAGTTAAGACTTGTTCTAAGGTTAAAGACGCATAACCTCCATCGGGTAAACAGTTAGTACATTCTCCAAAAATAAACCCTGATATTTTATCTAAAATTCCAGCCACTTTTAAATGAGTAATCATGCGATCAATGCGGTAAATATTTTCCCCAACATCTTCTATAAATAAAATATGTCCTGAGAAATCTGGGACATAGGGAGAACCAATAATTGCTGATAAAACTGATAAGTTACCCCCAATTATTTTACCCTTAGCGGTTCCTGAATTTATGGTTGTAATTCGATTTTTCACCTGCATTAATCGGTCATTATCTTCGGAAGCTTTTTCATTTCTAAAACTAATTTTTTTGTCAGTAAATAAAGCTTGTTTAAAAGAAGTTACTTGATTTTCTCGCCAGGATGTCATTCCATTCGGACCATGAAACGTCACTAAACCCGACTGTGTATAAATAGCCATTAATAAAGTCGTTAAATCACTAAAACCAATAATAATTTTTGGGTTATTTTTAATTAAATTATAATCCAGGTATGGTAAAATACGGGCGCATCCCCAACCCCCACGAATGGGTAAGATTAAATCGATTTTGGGATCAGCAAAAAAGCGATTAATATCATTTGCTCGATCTTGATCTTTTCCTGCTAAATAACCGTATTGATCTAAAATATGGGGTGCTATATAAGGCACTAATCCTAAAGCTTTAACAGCATCTTGTACAATATCAATATGTTCTGTAATAAACGTTGTTCCTGATGGACTTACTAAACCAACCCCCGAACCGGGTTTAAGTTTTCGGGGTTTAATAACAGAAGAATTTTGTGCCGATGCCGTAGAATAAAGAGAAGTTAGGAGGGTTAAACTTCCGAGCGATGTAGTTAAAAATTGACGACGATTAAAAGACATTGTAATAATTAATAATAAAAGATTTTATATTTGTAAAGCAAAACGGTTGTTATTAATGTCAACGTAAGTAAAAGGAAACTGTCATTACGAGGAGGCAAAACCTTGACTTTAGCTTAGTTTGAGACTTAATTTTGCCTCCGAAGTAATCTCTATATTTCTGCTAGGTGTTGTTAGAGATTGCTTCGGGGGAATGATGGCTACAAATCAATCTATAGTAATACTTCACCCCCTCGCAATGACAATCGAGAAATAAGAATTTACTGTTAAGTTGACCTCTACTATCTATTTTTCAACATTTCAATAATCTTTGTATTAGCTTTCGGGAAAGGAAATTGCTCAATTTCGTCTAAACTCACCCAACGAATTTCTTGACATTCGATAGGTTTAGGTTCCCCTTGTAAATAGCGACAAAGATGCACACATAAGGTTACTTTAAAATGGGTATAAGCGTGATCTAAATTAACTAAATTTTCCCCCACTTCAATTTCGATATCAATCTCTTCTTTAATTTCTCGTTTAATACAGTCTTCTACGGTTTCATCGGGTTCTATTTTCCCCCCCGGAAACTCCCATAACCCCCCTAATAAACCCTTATCAGGACGGCGATCAATTAATATTAAACCAGCGTCATTATAGATAACAGCCACACCAATTTTTTTATGGGGAAGGGGTTTCTTTGTTTCAGTCATGGGAAGTTGATTTTGTTGACCTTGTTGATAAGCTAAACAGTGAGATGTCCAGGGACATAATAAACACCTAGGCTTAGTTTTAACACAAATTTCCGCCCCTAAATCCATCAAAGCTTGATTAAAGTCTCTGGGGTTATCAGGATCAAGGATAAGATCCGATAGTTCCCATAATGATGTTAGCCCCTTTTTTGGGGGAACCGGCAAAGCCATTAAACGAGATAACACTCGCTTTACATTTCCATCTAAAATAGACACCGATTGGTTAAACGCTGCGCTAAGGATACCCCCGGCGGTGGTGCGTCCAATACCCGGTAAGTTGATGACATCGGCCAGTTGTTGCGGAAAGACCCCATCATACCCATTAAAAACGATTTGAGACGCTTTGTGGAGGTTTCTGGCTCGACTATAGTATCCTAACCCTTCCCATGCCTTTAAGACCCCTTGTAAGTCGGCTGTGGCTAAACTTTCGAGGGTGGGGAAGGTATCTAACCACCGTTGATAATAGGGAAGAACGGTTTTGACCTGGGTTTGTTGTAACATAATCTCAGACACCCAGATCAAGTAAGGATCTCTGGTTTCTCGCCAAGGTAACTGTCTTCCTTGTTCTTTGTACCAAGTCAACAGAGACTGTCTGAGATCAGCTAAATTAAAAACTGGCAACGTTATTTCATTAGCTACCAGTTTGCGTTTATTTTTCAACAGTATTGTGCTTTATTCCTCGTCTTCAGTGGTGCTATTAATGGCCTGTAGGGACTTTTCAAAGTTGAGTCGTTGTTCGGCGTTGCGTAAAAAGTAACCACTCATCATAGCTGAGGCCAATAATTTTCCTAAATGATCGCGACTGGTACTAACGGTTACGCCAAAATGTTCAGAGGGAAGATTACCCAGTAAGCCAATAATATTCCGTTCCATGACTTGGAAAACCTCAGCAGAATCAGGTTTAGAAAGTTGAGAAATGGTTTCGGGACTCAAAGACTGAACATATTTCCACAAGCTTTCCCCTACTTCATTTTCACTGTTAAAAAGGTTCTGAGAACGGTTTAATTCATTATTCACTGTTGATCTCCTGTGGATATTTAGCTGTTTATTTAGCTTTTAATGAAACTGATGCTATTTAGTTAATTATCTTTCTTCTCCACTGTAACAAGTTTCTTAACAAAATAGGAGTCGGTAGAACCGAACCGTAAATTCCGATCCCCCGACTCTATTCTTAACTAGCTAAATATTCTTGAATATTAGCCTTTCGTTTTCTCAGTTTGGATAAGGCTTCCCTTTCAATTTGTCTAACCCTTTCTCGGCTAATATTGAGACGAGAACCAATCTTGGCCAAGGTTAAGGGTTGTCCATCCAACAGTCCAAACCGCAACGCAATCACTTCTTTTTGTTGAGTGGTTAAGTCTTCCATCAGTCTTTCTAAGTCAAACTGCAAAGAGGAATGGGTGGCAAAATCTTCAGGAGACTGGCCATCATCTTCCAAGAGATCCCCTAATTCTGTGTCCTGGTTGTCCCCTACCCGTAAATCTAAGGAAAGGGGTTGACGGGCCCTTTCTAGATATTCTCGGACTTGTTTGGGGGTTAAGTCCAGTTCTTCAGCTAATTCAGTAACGGTAGCGGCCCGGCCCTTTTGTTGGGAGAGTTCCCGTTGGGCTTTTTTGATTTTATTGAGTTTTTCGGTGATATGGATAGGAAGGCGAATGGTTCGGCTTTTTTCGGCGATCGCCCGCGTAATGGCTTGACGTATCCACCAGTAAGCGTAGGTTGAGAAGCGATACCCTTTGGTGGGGTCGAATTTTTCCACCCCTCGCTGCATCCCAATGGTTCCCTCTTGGATCAGATCCAATAAGTCTAAGTTGCGTTTGAGATACTTTTTAGCGACGGATACCACTAGGCGAAGGTTCGCTTCTACCATTTTTCGCTTAGCAGCTTCCCCTGATTCGATGATAGATTGGAATTCTTTTTTGGACAGTTTAGCGGCTTTGGCCCATTGGCTATCTGTGGGTTCTTGCCCGGTTTTTTCAATGATTTCCTCTCGTAGCTTCTCTAAATTGACTAATCGTTGGACTCGCTTAGCGTAAAGAATCTCTTCTTCGTGGGTTAGCAAGGGAACACGACCAATTTCTTTGAGATAAGCTCGAACAGGGTCAGGATTACTTTTAGTTAGCTTCATAAGAGATTTTTTATCTAGTAGTTCAGTGTCAGGAGATGAAGAGTAAGTAATAGTGATATATAAAAGGGAAAGCTTATGGTAACAAAATTTGGACTCTAGTTGCTGTTTTGTGAGGTTTTTGTTAGGGAATCATGGTTTTGAGTCTTGGGGTAGAGAGTTTTGAGCGGGGTGTCATCTAGCAATACATCTCTATTTAGGTATGAATTCCTAGTTTTAGGTTTAGTTCCTTAACAATACTACATGATTTTGTTAACTTTTGTAAAGTTTATGATTACAGCAGGATACACTAGGGATATATACTCAGATTTTGGATCATTATTCTGTTATGATTGATACGAAAAAATCAAATCATCTAATTCGCTGTAGTCGGGTAGGGTAGTATCGATCAATTTTCCTTTTCTCATCACCTGGCGATCGCTTTGAGGACGAGAAAATAATTCACTAAAATAACGGGCTTTAAATATTATAAAATCTGCGTTTAAACCCACTCCTATTCTACCTAAATGGGGTAGGTTCATTAACTGTGCGGGAATTTTATTAACTGTCCCAACCCAGTCATCATAATTAGTGTCTAAATGACAAATTCTCACGGATTCTTTTAATACTTCTAACCCATCGTGATTTCCAAACCCATAAAAAGGATCTCGACAATTATCACTAGCAAAAGCTACAGGAATTCCTTGTTTTTTCAGTTGATGAACATCGGTAACCCCTCGCCATCTTGGTGTGTTTTCTGGAGTTCTATCTTGTAGATATAAGTTACACATAGGTAAACTAATAATCGTTATATTTGCTTCTTTAACTAATTTGATTGTTTCTTTTGCTAACTCACGATTTTGTTGAGATAAACTACAACAATGACCAGAGGTAATTTTATTTTTAAATTGATGTTTAATTGCCGTTTCTGCAATCTTTTTTAAACAAATAGAATCAGTATCGAGGGTTTCGTCTGCATGAAAATCTAGGTCTAAATTTCTTTCTTTTGCTAGAGTAAATACTCGCTCTAACTCCTGATCAATTTTAGGGTTCATATAAGCAACGCCTCCTAAGATTTGTCCGTGTTTAGCCACTAAATCGGCTAATTTTTCTCCTTCTTCGGTTAAAAAGTAATCTAAGGAAACTAAGGAAACAGCTTGTAAAATTAATTTATTGTGCCACTTATCTTTTAATTGTTGAAAGACATCAAAACTGATGCTTGCTTGTTCTCCAAAAGCATCTAAATGAGTTCTGATAGCGATGGTTCCTTGTGCATAACTACATTGTAGACCAAAGTCCATCCTTCGGTGAATATCTTCAGGTTTCCAATTATTTTTAGCATCTTTTTTTGCCTTATTTAAGGCTTCTTCAAACGTTCCCGATAAATTAGGCGATCGCTCCCAAATATGTCCTTTATCCAGATGGGTATGACTATCAATAAAACAAGGAAAAATAATACCTTTTCTGATATCCATGTAGGGAGCATCAGGAAGGTTAGACGTGTGAGGAATAATTGAAACAATTTTATCCTGATTAATTTCTACATCGACATGACATAATTGTTCTCTTGTCTGGGGTTTAATAACAACATTTTCTAACAAACAGAGAGGAATATGAGCATTTTTTAACCAAAAGTGATCGTGATCAATCATAGGGGTTATTAGTTATGAATTGTTGGTTAATGATCATAGATTAGTAATTATCAAGTTTTTCCTTCATTAAACTTTGTAAAAAATTGTCTAACTTGTCTTCTGGACAAATATCAATTAAGGCATAAAAAGCTTCTAATAATTTAGCCGCATTTTCTCCATGAACTGCACTTAATGTCCAAATGTCTTCTACCCAGTCTTGAGGATAGGTTTGTTCAAAAATCATTCTTTCTAAGAGTTGTTTGGCTTCTATTTTAGAAATAGTCATAAAATTATTCACCACTTGCTTTTTTCAATTATACAAACTTATTTCCTCTTTTTATATAATATTTATTTGAGAGGCACAAAATCAAACCCTGTACGACTTTTTGCTCCAGGAACAATAGTAATTAAAATAGAACCCCCATTGCGATCGCCTGATGGCAAAAACTTAACGTCTTCTGCTGCTCCTTGAACAGCAAAATTACCATTAGATAAAGCATTTTGAATACTTGAGCGATCGTTATTTCCCTTTTCTAACGCAGCCAGAATAGCCATCGTTGCATCGTAAGCAGCAGCTGTTCGCCAATTCACATCCCCTCCCCATAACTGTCTGGCTTGGGCGATAAAACCATTGCCTCCTACCGCTTCAGGATGCCAGGGAACCGCTAACACCATCCCCTCTACGGTCTTTTGTCCGTCTTTAAGGGTTTCAAAGGTATAAAGGGCAGAACTTCCTAACAATAATAAACGATTTTGATTAGCTTGAGCAACATTAATGGCAGCTTTAATATTATTTACCGTTGGAATTAATAATAAACTATCGGCTCCTTGCTCGATCGCTTGAGATACTTTATTTAAAGGGTTTAAACTTTTATTGGCTAAGTCACAGTTAATTTCTATTACTTTACCCCCATCGGCAAAAATAGCTGAAGTGAATTCTTCTTTTAGGGATAAACTATATTCGGCACTAGAATCGAAACAGATAGCAACGTTAGATTTTTTTGCTGTATTAATGAGGTAACGAGATAGTTGATCGGCTTGAAACCGAATACTAGGAACGGTGCGAAAAATATAGTCCCCCAATGTCGATATTTTCTTGGCATCACTGGTGGGAGAAATCATCACTAATTGACCCTTTTGATACACAGGAGCAGCCCCTAAAGTGGCATCACTGGAATTATGGCCAACCACAGCTAAAATACTATTGTCTTTGACTAATGTCTGGGCAACGTCGGCAGCAATTTCGGCATTATTATTATCATTAATAATGGCAACTTGTAGTAATTTTCCGTTAATTCCACCTGCGTTGTTAACTTTTTCTTGTACTTGAGCAACGCCTCTTAATATTTCTTTAGCGATGTTTAAATTAGCACCAATGGGAACCACTACGGCAATTTTTACGGGGTTATTCATCGCTGCTTTAGCGTTGTTTAAATAGATCAGGGTTTCGGGATCATTGGCTTGCAGTTGTAAGGAGGTTTTAAATTGGGCGATCGCTTCTGAATAATTGCCTTCTTTAAACGCAGTAATCCCTGCTTTTTTTTGTGGGGTACTATCGGAAGTAATTAATAATTCATTCCCTGTACTGACGGTTGATTGATTATTGGTGGTTGCCGTTTTGGTTCCACCATTATTAGTCGTTATATTTCCTTGATTTTTTTGCGTAAAATACCAATAACCTCCTCCTAAAATAGCAGCCGTTATGATTAAAGATAAGATAAGAATTGGGGTTTCGTTTCTTTGGGTCATGGAATCAAAAAAGTGATTTCTTGCTAGTCAAGTTAAATTATAGCAGTTCAATTATGAATTTGCTTTATTTACCCATTTTTCTTATTATTTAGTATAATATAGAATATCAATTATTACTCTAGTCGACTAGATTTACCTTTGGAAAATAACATTAATTTAACGTCAAATTCTTTCCCTTCCACTCTCTCTATAAAATTAGAGGAACTACGCAATAGTTTACGTCCTGGACAACAACAACTAGGAAGTTGGGAAGGGGGAAAAATGGCCATTTCTGCGGTGCCTGGGGCGGGTAAATCCCACAGTCTTGCTGTAGCGGCTGCTATGATGATAGCACGGTATCAACTTCATCCCAGAAACCAGTTAATTATTGTTACTTATACTCGGTCTGCTGCTGCTGGAATTAAAGCTAAAATAAAAGAACGTCTTAAAGATTTAAAGATACCTCAAACCGGATTTATGGTACAAACTTTACACGGTTTGGCCTTAAATATTGCTACTCGTCACCCTGAGTTATCTCAACTTAATTTAGATACATCAACAGTCATCATTCCGACTCCTAGTCATCGGGTGATTCGCAGTTCTGTAGAAAAGTGGATTACTCGCAATCCTCGCCGTTATCAACTACTATTAGAAGGGGCGGAATTTGATGGAGAAGAAACAGAAAGATTACGCCGTCAATCGGTATTAAGAACAGAAGTTTTACCAAAGCTTGCTCATACTATTATCCGAGAAGCAAAAAGTTCAGGATTAACCCCAGAAAAGGTTTGGGAACTGAGTCATTATTCCCAGAAAAATTATAACATTCTAGCCATTGGTGCTGGCTTATATGAACAATACCAAATGGTTATGCGATCGCTGGATTTTATTGATTACGATGACATGATTTTAGGGGCTTTAAATGTTTTAGATAATCCAAAAATAAGAGAACTATGGCAACAACAAATCTTTGCAGTCTTTGAAGATGAAGCACAAGACTCTAGTCCCTTACAAGAGCAACTGATTTCTGCTTTAGCAACCAATGAAACTGACTGTAATTTAATTCGAGTAGGTGACCCTAATCAAGCCATTAATTCTACCTTTACCCCTGCTGATCCAGTTTATTTTAATTGGTTTTGTGAGACGTGTAAAGACCATAATAAATTAGCCGAAATGACCCAAGCAGGGCGTAGTACCAGGATTATTATTGAAGCAGCTAACTTTGTTTTAAAATGGGTTAATCAACAGTGGGAAATCGAAAAAGAAAAACACTCTATTTCTGATCTTCAAGAAGACAAAAAAGAAGTTATCCCTTTTCGTTTACAAACCATTGAAACTGTAAGCAAAAATGATCCTCAACCTAATGCTAACCCTGAACCAGTTGGGGAAGGTTTAGAACTATATCGTCCTGATGATATTTATCATACAGTTGACTTAATTCGTCAAAAAATTGTTGAATTGTTAAGAAAAAATTCCGACCAGAATGCAGCTATTTTAGTCAGAGAAAACCGTCAAGGTCGTTTCTTAGCTGAAAACCTTCAAGACTTACCCAAAAAACACAAAATTAGAGTCTATGAAGTGGGAGAATCTGAAAGATTTTCCCAGATTCCCTATGAAATTTTAACCCTATTACAATTCATGGATCGACCCCATTCTCCTGACTATTTAAAAAATGCCTTAGAAATATTAGAAAAGCGGGGTTTAATTCCTTCACAAGACCTCAATGCTTTATCCACTTATCCTGAAAATTTTCTTTACCCAAGTCCCCTAATTTCTGAGCCAAAAAAACAAGTTTTAGAAGCCAGACGTTATTGTTGTAATCTCCTACAAGCAAAGATAGAATTACCAGATTATCAACTGATCCCCTTTTTGGGAATGACTTTAAAATATACTGGTGCAGAACTAGCAACCGTTCAAAAACTTTCTGAAAGAATTAGTCAAGAATTAATTGGAAAATTCACCATAAAAAATACTTTGACTGTTCTTAGAGAAATGATTAATTCAGAACAGTTTGAAGGGATAGAAGAAGATAGCGAAGAACGGTATACAAGAGCAAACCAAGTTACCATTATTACCATGCACAAATCAAAAGGATTAGACTGGGATTATGTCTTTCTTCCTTTTCTCCATGAAGACGTTTTACCGGGTAGTCCGTGGGTTCCCACATCAGCACAATTTTTAGGCAAGTTTACATTAGCAGAAGTATCTCGCGCCCAAATTCGTGCAGCAGTGCATCATCAATATATTAACCCAGAAAACCCTTTAAATATACCTAACCCAGATGATGCTTGGGAAGAAGCGCAACAACTCAAAAAAGCAGAAGAATATCGCTTACTTTATGTAGCTATGACTCGCGCAAAACGTCTTTTATGGATGTCAGCAGCGAAAGAAGGTCCCTTTCGTTGGAGTATTTTTAAAGCAGATGGAACCATCAATTTACAACAGAAAACCCCCTGTCCTATTTTTCCTATTTTAATGGAGCAATTTCCCAATTCTGTCATGGAATATTTATTTTAACCCTAAACCTTTTAATATAAAATTGACTAAAATAACTAAAACAACTCAACAAAAATGATGTTACTCCTACAATTTAGCACCTCTCATTACTGTCGCAAAGCAAGGTTAGCCTTAGGATACAAAAAAATCCCCTATGAAGTGGAAAACTTAACCCCAGGATTACATATTTTCAAACTCAAACCCCTCACCGGGGTAACCACTGTCCCCGTTTTACTCCCTCAAAAACCAGGACAACCCGAAGCAATAGCAGACTCAACTCGTATTTTTCACTATCTCGAAACCTATCAAAATAATCCTCCCTTAATGCTATCTAATTCGACTCAACAAACTCAAGCATTATTATTAGAAGACTGGTTAGACGAAAGTATTGGTACAGCTACTCGTTTTGTCTATTATCATTATCGTGCAGGGGAAGGAAAATCTATCGACCCCTCCTTATCGAGTCAACTGGTGATCAATATTGTCCGTCGTCAATACGGTATTACCCCCACAACCGTTGAATTAGCCCAAAAACGCCTCGAAACTGCCATGACTGTGTTATCCTACTGGAAAGAGCAACCCTACTTAGTGGGCGATCGCTTAAGTATCGCAGACATCGCCGCAACTGCCTTACTCAGTCCTATAGCATTAATACCCTACTATCGTCAAGCTTACCCTTGGTTATTTGAGAAAATTGTTACCATTCATAATATCTGTGGGGAAACGTTACCCCCAGGACTTTCAACAAGTCAGAAGTTAGAAGTCAGAACTCAGAAGTAGAAATTTTAGCTTCGAGCATAGCATCAACATAGGAGTATAATTATGGTCTATCCCTCCCTTTATCGGGTCATTCCCCTCAGTTTAGCCCTACCCATGATGTTTTTAGAGGTTGGGGTCACTTTACCCCCGCCAGAGGACGTTCCTGAAGAAGTGTTACGCACGGAAATTATCACTGAAGGGCGATCACCGATGGATGGAGAACCCTTAACCGCCGCAGAATACGCTCAAATTAAAGAAAAATTAGGAGAACGACCCTATCCGCCTGAAATTGACTCAAAATTGCAAAATCTTATCTTTTTATTAAAAATTCGCAAGATGCTAAAAACCTTTGTTCCTTTACCTGTCATCCCTTGATCTTTATCACAGTCATCTTTGACAGATTTCACGGCATACAATAGGAAAAAGACCTATAACAATCTTATAGAAAAAAAATAATCCATTTAGTTTTTGTAGGAGAATTATTATGAAAATTTCAATTAATTTGGGAGTCATCTTACAAGTTAGTATGGTATTTGTTATTGCTTTCATTTTACTAGGGGATAAAGTTTTACCTAAATCTGTGGGACAAGTGAGTACCAATACCCGAGATACTATTTATAAGACCGTTACAAAATTTATTGCTGAAGAAAAAGCAGAGTATAGCAGTTTAAAAGGAGATAAAGAAAAAGGAACCATTAAAGTTAAATTCCAGAAAAGCGATGAATTTTTTAATCGCGCCGTAGAAGCAGCAGAAAAACAAACCAATGCAACCAATTAATCGTTAAGTCAACTTAAGCAACAAAATTTTTTATCTTCAGGTTGTTAGTTTAAGGCAATTCTGGGGAACCTTAGAGAAGAGGGATAACCAACCTGTCACCGTTATGAGTGAAGATCAATCACCTCAAAAACCATTGACTTAACGCTTAAAAGGGAGTTTACTGTGTCAACTCATAAAATACTCGTCATTGATGATAGTAAAGTGATCCGGATGCGGGTTAAAGATATGTTGCCTGAAGGCAATTTTAAAGTTCTCGAAGCCAAAGATGGTGTTGAAGGATACAATCTCATTCGTAGTGAAAAACCTAACCTAATCATGTTAGATTTCCTTCTCCCCAAAATGAGTGGTTGGGATGTGTATCAGGAAGTACAAAAAGAGTATGACCTTAAAAAGATCCCTTTGGTTTTGATGTCGGGACGAAAAGAAGAAGTCGTTGAAAAACTTAATGAACCCTTTGAATATTTTTCTTTTATTGAAAAACCCTTTGAAAAAAAGCAGCTACTTGAGGCCATTAAAGATGCCATGGCCAAAGCAAGAAAGCATCCTAAACCTAAAGAAACAACCGTATCTTCCCCTCAACCAACAGGAGATTTAAACGATACCTCTGCTATGGCCCAAGAAATTGTTTCTCTACGTGAACAAGTCAATACCATGCAAGGAGAAATTGATTTACTCAAGAAACAACTCAGACAAGTATTAAGTTTCCTCAGACAAAAAGGATAGAGTACGGGACGAAAAATTGACATCGGGGTTGCAAAGTGAGGTAGGCAAAGGGTTTCATCGAGAGTTACTAGAATTTGATCATGAAACCCTATCAATTTTTCACTTCTTCTAATGGGACTTTAGCTAGAATCTGAACTCAATAATGTTGACTCAATTCAAAATAAACGAGGTGATTTTCTTTGGGTTCATCCAAACTATGTACAGGAATATTAAATAGACTTTGTACTTTTTAATGTATCAATATCAAGCTAAAACCCCATGCAAAAATATATCTGCAATGCCCTCTGCCATTTCCTGTAACGCTTTAGGAGAAGCATCCGGAGTGATAATTGTTTCTGAAGAAAACCCGGCAATGGCAAACATTCCGAGGAAAACTTGAGCAACAATTTTAGGATTCATGGGACGATAAATGCCTTTTTCTATGGCGGTTTCAAAGAAGGCTTCTGCTACATCGGTCATTTTTATAATCACTTCTGACTGTATTTTTTCCCGTAATTCTTGATGAAATTGTGCTTCAATAAAACAAACTTTTAATAAGTCATTATTTTCCTGCATTCTTAACACCCTTCGTCGCATTACTTGGGCTACGGCTTTATAGTTTCCCATCTCGCTTAATTCCGTTAATAAATCAGTTAAAATTTCTACCCATCCTTGGGTCGCTACTTCGATTAAAATGGCTTTTTTATTAGGAAAATAACGAAATAAGGTTCCTTCTGCTACCTTTGCCTTCTTGGCTAAGTCCTTGGTCGTTGTGCCATCATAACCTTTAGCAGCAAATAAACGCAGGGCTGCTTTGAGAATGCGCGATCGTGTATCTTCTTCTGGGTTAGGAGTATTAAGGGTTTCAGAGGCAAAAGTAGAGCGAAAACCTGACATTACCATAATCATAAGCATAACGACTCAGGCCATTTTCTCCTATGAGGGACTAAATTTTTAAATATCTTCACAAAATGTTGTTTTTTACCTCCCTTAACACGAGATAATAAAACAGTATGCCCTCAATTCACTAACCATCATTTGTTGATTATGACTAACGCAACCACAGAATATACGTTACCCGATGATTTCACTAGCACTGAAATCAGCCATAAAGAAGCCATAGAAACGGTCATTGATAGTTTACAACAGAATGATAATGCGATGGTGCATCATGACGATCAAGGATACCTGTGGAAGTTTGAATATGGAAGTGTTCAAACCTATGTTCAACTAACAGGAGAAACAGAAGAAGATTTATTAACAGTTTGGGCGCCTGTGTTAACGCTTCCAGCGAAAGATGAATTGGGTTTAATGCGAAAAGTATTAGAAATGAATGGGGAGGAAACCCTAGAAACTCGTTTCGGGATTATGAATAATCAAATTGTGGTTTTAAGTCAGCGCACGGTTGCTGATTTATCCCCTGGAGAAATTTCTCGCGCCATTACTTTAGTGGCTACGATCGCAGATGATAACGATGAAATATTGATTGAAACTTATGGAGGATCAACGGTTACTAATTAATTTGTTTTACCCTTTAAAAATATAAAAATGTATCAGGTTAAACAAGAAACCTTATCTTTAATTACAGAGGATGGAATTCATCTCAATGCTGATGTTTATCGACCCATCAGTACCGAGTCTTTTCCTATTTTATTGATGAGACAACCCTATGGCAAAAAAATAGCCTCAACTGTGGTTTATGCTCATCCTATTTGGTATGCTTCTCACGGATATATTGTTGTTATTCAAGATGTTCGTGGAAGAGGTACGTCTCAAGGAAAATTTAATTTATTTACTAATGAAATAAAAGACGGGTTTGATACTATAAATTGGGTTTCTCAGTTACCTGGAAGTACAGGAGCCATAGGAATGTATGGATTTTCTTATCAAGGTATGACTCAATTGTACGCAGCTTCAAATGAATTAAAAGCATTAAAAACCATATGTCCTGCGATGGTTGCTTATGATTTATACCAGGATTGGGGCTATGAAAACGGAGCTTTTTGTTTACAAACTAATTTAGGTTGGGCGATTCAATTAGCAGCAGAAACGGCAAGATTGAAAGGGGATAGTATTGCTTTTCATAAACTGTATGAAGCGTCCCGAAATTCACCTTTATCTGATCCCATTCTTGCTTATCCAAACTTGATGAAAGAGTTCGCTTCTGACTCTTTTTATCATGATTGGATCAATCATCCTTATCCTGATCCTTATTGGAGTGATTTATCGCCTAAAACTTTTATTGATAAATTAGATTTACCCATGCTACATATTGGGGGATGGTTTGACCCTTATTTACGGGGGACTCTTAATTTATATAATGCTATGAAAAAGGATAGTGATCATCCCCAAAACTTGATTATTGGTCCTTGGGGACATATTCCTTGGGGGTCAAAACTAGGAAACCAAAACTATACAAAATCAGCTTGTAGTTTTATTGATCATTATCAAATTGATTGGTTTGATCATCATCTAAAAGGTAAAGATAGAAACCCTTTATATTCTCAACCTATTTCATTATTTGAAATGGGGAGTAATCAATGGAAATATCGGCAAAACTGGGAAATAAATGAAGAAAAAACTTATTATATTTTTAGTGAAGGTTTAGCTAATGTGAGAGAAGATGAAGGTCAATTAGTTGAGCAATGTCCTGATGATAATAGTCATGATATCATGGTTCATGATCCCTGGCGACCTGTTCCATCTTTAGGTGGTCATGCTAGTATTCCATCGGGATCTTTTGATCGTTCCCAATTAGATACTCGTTTGGATATTTTAACTTATACGTCTAAAAAACTAACAGAAGATTTATTAATTGCGGGTACACCTTTTCTAGAAATTTATTGTACATCTGATACAAATAGCTTTGATATTTCTGCTATTTTATCCGAAGTTAACCCCGATGGAAGCGTTTATAATTTTAGTCAGGGTTATATTAGAATAGACTCAGATAACTTACCCATAAAAATTCCTTTACAACCGACGTGTATTAATCTCAAAAAAGATAGCTGTCTAAGACTGAGTTTAAGTGGTGCTTGTTTTCCTGCTTATGCTTTGAATACAGGAACAGGAAAATTAGTCAACGAAGAAAGACTAATTGACGCAAAAATTATCACCATAAACGTATGGAGTCAACCTGAACAAATATCAAAAATAATATTACCGTTGAGTTAATCAATACTCAATTTATTTTTCCAATAAATTATCTACTTTTTCTTGTAGCATTAAAGACACCAAAGACTTGAATAAAAATAAACTAAAAAGTCCAGCAAAACCAAAACAAATCACAGCAAATTTGAAATAAAGAGTTGTCATTAAAATAGATGCTGATAATAAAACAAATCCAGTTAAACAAGCATAAATCAAACTTTTTATCCCTAAATTAATGCGTTTTAAAGCTCTTTCACTTTCTAAAGAGCGAATTCTAAACTGCAATTCTCCCCTATCTATTCTTTCCTCTAAACCTCTAAGAAACTTCTCGGACGTATTGGGTTTATTAAGCGTATCTTTAATGATATCTTTTGCCTGTTTAACAATAGCTGTCACTAAACTACCGCGACTCCCACTTAAGGCTAAATTTTTAACAAAAGGTTGACTAGCTGCTAATAAATTATACTGCGGATCTAATGCTCTGGCAATACCATCTAAGGTGGTTAAAGATTTAAGTATAAACGTCATTTGTGGAGGTAAACGAAAGGGTTGACTTTTGAACATCAAATACACTTCATCACTAATTTGTTCAAACTCGCGAACATCCACTGGTTTATCCCTAAAGTTTTCCAATAAAAAAGAGACAATTCTTTTCACTGGAGTCATATCATTTAAGGGTTCAATTAAACCCATATAAACCAAGTTTTCTACCACTTTATCCGTATCTTTTTTTAAGACAGCAAAAAATACTTGAATCATCTGATCTTTCGCAAAGGTTTTGACTTCGGCCATGGTACCAAAATCATAAAAAATTAGTTCTCCTCGTTTACTAACTGCCATATTACCAGGATGAGGATCAGATTGAAAAAATCCATCAATTAATAATTGTTTTAAATAAGAACAAATTCCGAGTTGAATAATGTTGTCTAAATTAATATTATTCGCTTCCAATGCTGCGCGATCATCCACTTTTATTCCGGGTAAATATTCTAAAGTTAAGATTTTCTTAGTGCTGTATTTCCAGTAGATTTTAGGGACGAGAATTTGAGAATATCCTCGAAAATTATTCCGAAATGTTTCTGCATTTTTGCCTTCGTGAATATAATCTATCTCTTGGAATAAAAGTTCAAAAAATTCCTCATAAATTGCTTCTAAATTATACTTTTTAAAAGACTTAAAATAGCGAGTTAGAATACGAATTAAACGATGAACAACCTCAAAATCTAAATTAAAAATTCTTTCTAAACCAGGCCGTTGTACTTTGACAACAACTTCCTTCCCACTGTATAATTTTGCTCGATGAACCTGTCCTAAACTAGCTGATGCTAAGGGTTCAATTTCAAAACTGTCAAATAAATCATAAACGGGTTGACCTAACTCTGCTTCGATAAAAGCGATTGCTTCTTCGCTACTAAAGGGAGGAACCCTATCTTGAAGTTGACTCAATTCTTGAATATATTCTAAAGGAATTAAATCAGCACGAGTAGATAAAGATTGACCAATTTTAATAAATGTTGGTCCTAGTTGAAGCAAATTTCTAACTAACCATTTTGCTCTTTTTTGTCGTTGTTTTGAGCTATTATTTCTTAAAATTTTATCCCATAATAGAAATAGTAAAAATTTACATGTAAACAAGGACACTTCCCATTGACGAGCAATCGGAGAATATCGAGAATGTTGCCAGCGTAGCGACTTAGATGAACCGCTTTTAGTCAGCATACAACCTTTAAATTACGATGAGGATAAGGATTGAGGAAGAACCAATCTAACTACAATTTTACAATGTTTAGGGTTTTCTGTGGGAAGAGAGTCAATGGTAATTTTTCCTTGGAGGAGTTCTACTAAATCTTTAACAATATATAATCCCACACCAATACCTGGAATTGCAGTATCGATAACAATTTGTTCTCGATAAAAAGGCTCAAAAAATTCATTAATATTATCTAGAGAAGCAGAATCAGTAATATTGCTAATAGTAATAATAATAGGAGCTTTATCAGTATTATTGTCTTGACTTACACTCAAAGTTACTAGCGAGTCAGAAGCAGAAAATTTACCAGCGTTGGTTAATAATTCTTCTAAAATATTGGTTAAATGTTGAATATCTGTATTGAGCATTTGAGCAGATTTAAGCTGGAAATTTGTTGTTAGTTCCAGTGAATTTTTAGAATCTTCTTGCCATTTTATTTGATAAGAATCAATGATATTATCAATAAATTCTTTTAAATTAACAGACATTGAATTACAACTAAGGTTTTGCGACTTTAAATGCTTAAGTTGTAAGATTTTTTCATTAATGTCATTAAGCTTATTCCACGCTTCTTCTAACATGGTCAATCGTTTACTAAAATCTTCTGATGATAATTCTCTAGTTCGTAGTACAGTAATTCCCATTTTAATAATCGCTAAGGGATTACGAGTTTGATCACTCATAATAGTGATCATATTATAGATAACTTTTCGATTCCACTCTAACTGTCTTTCTAACTGTTTTCTTGTACTTTCCCACCACAGTCTTAAAATAGGATTCTCTTCTAGAAGTTTAGGAATATTACTTAAAGAAAAAGATGAATCTTTACTAACATTTTTTTCATCAAGAATAGTATTAACTTGACTTAAGTGAAAAATGATTCCTAAAATATTTTCTAATTCTTTTAATTTTGTTTTATCTTTCTGACTCCATCGATAAGTCTCCTGTTTCCCTAAAATAATAATTCCATTGGTCTGTCCTTTAAAATTAGTTCCCATTCCTAATAAAGACTTAATTCCAATTTCTTCAAACAAAATGACTAAATCTTTATGAGTTTTATGTTTTAAATGACTAATAGCTTTTAATTGAGAATCATTTATTAGTTTTTTTATCCAAGAAGTATCAATCAAAGCATATACTTTTTGCTTAGAAATATTTAGTTTTTCCGTAGAAAGATCATCAAGGCAACAAAAATACTTTAAGCTATCTAAATCAGAAATGATTAAACAAAAATCGACTATAAAAGAATCTTTTATAATTGTAGTTATGTTTTCTAAATTGGTCTTATAATCGCATAGATTTACAATTTCGTGAAGTAAGGATTTATCGATTTTATTGACATTATTATTTGAAGGAGAATGTGACATTGTACTAATAGCATTTTATTGATAAAAAGTTGAATCGTTGCATGAATATCTACAATATTTTTTTAGTCAATTCTGTTCTTAACCAAACACGGAGATACTATTGATCATAGTGACTGGTTCTAATTTCTATCTTAACTAAGAAAAAACATGATTAATTGGTAACTTCTAAAGTTACCAACATATACTTATCATCAACAATAATGCAGTATTGTTCAACGGTAGATCCACCTAAAGAAATGCAAAGAAATATAACGAGAAAATTCTCAGACCTATAATCCTAAATCAACTGCAATACGATGACCACAGGCAAACCCGGAAAAAGCCACAGCATTGAGTCCTTGTCCGGGAAAGGTACTATCCCCTACACAGTATAGTCCAGGGATCACTGTCCGATTAAAGGGCATTCCTAGCAACCCTGGTAACTTACGACTGGGGATAGGCCCGTAAGTTCCTTGATCTCGACCTAAAAAGCGTCGGTGAGTGCGCGGGGTTCCCACTTCTTGATAGTCTAACCCTTTAATTAACCCTGGAAAAATTGTTTCTAAGCGCTCGATTAAATGACTGGCTGCTTCTTCTTTTTTATGCTTATATTCTTGCGAAGAAAGTCCTTGCCATTCTTTCATATAACTGGGGGTAAAAGTATGGATTATGTGATGATCTTTGGGTGCTAAACTAGGATCAAGTAAAGTCGGAATGGACACAAAAATGGTTCCTTGTTCATCTTCCATCGTTTCCCATTGTTCTAATAAAATATGATGGCATTCAGTTCCTATAGGTAAAACATTAGATTTGACTCCTAAATGAAGACTGAGAAAACTGGGAGATTTTTCATAACGTTGTTGCCATTTTTCTTCTTTTTTAGGTATGGTATTGTTAGGGAGTAATTTTTCAAACGTGTCCCAACGAGTGGCATTAGATACAATGCGTTTTGCTCTGTATTCTTTTCCATCGGCTAATCTAACGCCAACTGCTTTCCCTTTTTCCATTAAAATGTTAGTCACACGGGCTTTATATTGAATTTCCCCCCCAAATTGTTCTAACCCTTCCACTAACTTTTCGGCAATGGTTCCCACTCCTCCTTTGGGATAATTGATTCCTCCATAATGCCGATCTGAAAACACCATACCAGCATTGATCATGGGGGTTTTATCTGCAGGAACTACAGACCAACAATAACACTCCATATCAATAAACTTTAAAAGCTCAGGATCATTGATATAACGACGAGCAATATCTCCTGCATTTTGAGGTAAATATTTCACCAAACCTAAACAAGCCAAAGGATGCTGAAAAAACACTCTCATCAAGTATCTGGGTTCTTCTAAGGAAAGCAATTCCATCACATTGAGGCAGTTAAAAACCTTCCAACATTCGTCATAAAAGCGACGAATTCCTACTTGTTCATGGGGAAATTTTTTGGTTAATTCGTCAATAAATTTGTCATAATTTTTGTGTACTTTTAGCTCTAAATTATTGGGTAAATGGTAATGTATTTGGACAGGATCGGGAATGGTTTCTATACTGACATTAACAGCATCTAACGCACGGGTTAAAAGGTTAGTTGTGCCTTCATTTCCGAAGCCAAAAATCATAGACGCACCCACATCAAAGCGATACCCTTCCCGTTCAAAATAACCGGCACTTCCTCCAGGAATTAAATACTTTTCTAACACTAATACTTTGGCCCCTTTTGCAGCGAGTTGGGTGGCTGTGACTAACCCTCCCATTCCAGAGCCAATGATGATAACATCGTAGTGGTTTGTTGCGATCGCCGTTAATTTCCGAGTCATGTTTGATTATAATCTCTTAACCTTTCTAGTGTATCTTTTCGGGGACACCTGTTGGAAGTAGGTAAATCACTCCAGAAACTAAAGTGAAAACCACAGATAGCCAAAATACTGTCATAGAAATGGTTTCCCAGGGTTGGGGAAGGGGTGCAATTAAAAGTGCGATCGCTGTTATCTGGGTAACAGTTTTCAATTTTCCCCAGATATTTGCCCCTTGAATGGTGGTATTTCCGGTGAGGTTGGGGTTAATGCGCCATCCTGCGATCGCTATTTCTCGGCCTAGTATTAAAAACACACCCCAAGCAGGAACTTGTTGCAAAGAAATTAAACATAAAAGGGGTGCAAGTACCAATAATTTATCCACCAAAGGGTCAAGAAATTTGCCTAATTCGGTGACTTGATTTAACTTTCTAGCTAAATAACCATCTACCCAGTCTGTGGACGCTGCAAGGAGGAAAATAACGACGCATATCCAACGATGGGAAGGGGTTGGAATGTTGAGGAAATAGAATAAAAAAGGAAGTCCAATTAAACGGGAAACTGTGATCCAAGTCGGTAAATTCATGGGTTAAATTAATATAACAAAAGTAACAATTTAACGATTAAGAACTACCGTTATAATAGCAAATTTTGAAAATAACCTACACAGACTGTAATAATGTAGAATATTAATAAAAAGAGGAGGATAAATGGTTACAGTTAATCCCATTAAAGGTAATTTAACGTTAGTAGAATTTTTAGAAATGCCTGAAACCAAACCCGCTAACGAATATATTAATGGAAAAATTGAACAAAAACCCATGCCCCAAGGAAAACATAGCATCATTCAAAGAGAGTTAACTTTTGCCATAACTATCGCTTTGAAACCACAAAAAATAGGCCAAGCTTTTCCTGAACTTCGTTGTACATTTGATGGTCGATCAATTGTTCCAGATATTGCTGTTTTTCGTCAGGAGACAATTCCCCGTGATAATGATGGACAAGTGGCTAATTCTTTTCAACTTCCTCCTGACTGGATTATAGAAATATTATCCCCACAACAAAGTCAAAGTAAAGTAATTCGTAATATTCTTCATAGTCTAGACAATGGAACCAAAATGGGATGGTTATTAGACCCAGAAGAATTATTAATTTTCGTCTATTATTGTGATAAATCTGTTCAATTATTTGAAGCATCAGAGATGATATTACCTGTTCCAGAGTTTGCCGAAAAATTACAACTTACAGTAGGTGAAATATTTACTTGGTTAAAAGAGTAATTTTTATTAAATTCTATTCTGTAAAGACTCACTTTCAACCTCTAACTCATTAAAAAATTGCTCAAAAGTCAATCGTTCTTGTTCATTATCATTCATTCGTTTGTCTGCTTCTTCAATATCAATTTTGTCTTCTGCTTCTTCTAGAAGTTTGATAAAGAGTTCATAATCTACTGCTGGAATCATATAAACTGGTTCTTGTCCAGGTTGTTGAATTTTGATATGTTCTAAATCACAAGTGACATGATTTAAAGCATCTGTAAAATTATTTTCTGCTTCTTGAGAGGATAAAGACCACATTTTTATATTTTAAAGATGGTAACTAGACTTTATAATTATAGTACAGTAAACAATAAATGTAAGTAGGGTGCGTTAGGCTAACTATAATTTTTCGGAATCAGCTATAATTTTGATTATGCCTTAACGCACCAAAATGGGCAATATTGGTGCATCACGCTACGCTAATACACCCTACAATATATGGATAGATAAATATGAAAACTAACTATAATTTTAGCAAAGGTAAACGGGGAGCAATTGATCCTATATCATCAAATAAAACACGCATTACGCTTCATTTAGATAACGATATTTTAGATTGGCTTCGTCAACAAGTTCATCTAACAAGTGGAGGTAACTATCAAACCCTAATTAATGAAGCATTACGTCAACATATTCAACAGCAAAAAAGGAAGGTTGAACCCTTCCTCACACCCAAAATATTAGAACAAGTTATGTTTAATTTATCCTTTGCGCTTACGAGATAAAGTAGCCAAGGAACCCACTGCTAATAATCCTAAAATAGTTGCAGGTTCAGGGGTACTCACAGGAGGAGGAGTATCATCAACCCCAAAGGTTAAACCTTGGAAAGAACCACCTGTTGCGCTGGTATTCACCGTTAAAGAGCTAACTGGACCGCTAAACTGAATCACTCCATTATAGAAAGCGTTCTGCGGGGCTGATATGGTATTGCCCACAACTGTTGCGCCTGTTAATCCAGAGAGGATGGTAAAAGGTTGATCAAACTCATAGGTAACAGGATCGGGGCCTCCTGCTGCAACTCCTCGCCAAAATCGTGGGTAGAGTAAGAGATCCGAGACAGGATTAGAAAAAGTCGCTGTCCAGTCACTATTAACACTATAAGCAATAAGTTCTTGACTAGAGGATAGAGGCGCAGCCGAGTAATCACTACCTGATAAATCAGAACTGTCAATACCAGGATTATTAAAATTACTCAGGGTTACAGTAGTACCGTTTAAATCTCCAGTGGTGCCACTCGTCCAGTCAACTCCAATGGCAGCGGCCATAGCAGGTGCAGAACTTCCTAACAAGGAAATAGCGGAAACACCAGCAATGGTCAGGGAAGTTAATGTGCTTTGATTCATGTTTTTAATTGCTTGTGAATTTTTTCAGGGCAAAAACGAATAAAAATAGCTAATTTACAGCTATCTTTTGCTTCAACAAAGATAAACTTCTTTATGCTACCCCCCCCTCGTATTTTGTCAATTTATCGGCCACAATCTACTCTATCCAAGCATTTGAGCCACTGTCATTTTTTTTATGTTGTAGGGGTCAACGGCCGTTGACCCCTACAACAT
>JASJDN010000114.1 GCA_030065205.1 Crocosphaera sp. | reverse complement strand
AGATAAGTGGCGAAACCTCCCATAAGCGAGAATAACCAGGAATGCCCTATCGTGAGTTAGGGAAGCCCCGCACAAAGCGTAGCGGCGTGCGTGGGAGGATGTCACTTTAACAGACGCCACAGCCATTAGAGAGGTGTTATTAGGCACAGAAACGGCAAATAAGCTACAAAATCGGACGATTATTCAAATGGGAACCATCACCCCTGATGAAAGCCGAAGCATCCAAAAGGAAGTAGAAAAACAAGGGGGACAATATCTAGAAGCCCCTGTATTGGGTAGCATTCCTCAAGCTAAGGAAGGCACTTTATTGGTGATGGTAGGAGCTAAATCTTCGCAATTTGAAGAATACCAGCGTATTTTACAACAATTTGGCTCAAAACCAGAATATATTGGAGAAGTGGGTACAGCATCAGCGTTAAAATTAGCGTTGAATCAGTTAATTGCAGCGTTAACCAGTGGTTTTGCCTTGAGTTTAGGGTTAATTGAACGGCAAGGGGTTGATGTTGATAAATTCATGAGTATTTTAAGAGAAAGTGCTTTATATGTACCGACTTTTGATAAAAAAATAAATAGAATGCAGGAACGTAATTTTGAAAACCCTAATTTTCCTACAAAACATTTACTAAAAGATATCAATTTCTTTTTAAATCAAGCAGAAGAAAATGGGTTAAATACTGAATTTTCACAAGGCATTCGTAGGGTTATTCAAGAAACAATAGAGTTAGGATGATCAGATAGTGATTATTCTGCTCTATTTTTTGCTATTAATACAGAGAAAGATTAATCTAGCTAATATCAAAGTTTAAAGGCTTTTTTTACTGATTTTTTATCAACTGCATGGATACAATTACTATTTAATTAGATTAAAGTTAGGAGCGATTAATTCGAGTACAATGTATTGGTAGAACAATTAAAAAATCTTCGTGTTTATGGTAGATTGCTTCGGGGTATTTCTAATAACAATTAAGGCTTACTTTTTATATTACCCCTCGCAATGACAAGTTAAGTCTTTAATAACTTTTGAGAATTGGTATAACATCTCAACTGCCCTAAAGATACAAAAAATAGCTTAACTAATTTTTGTCTTTCTATAACGATTGATTGTCTTTAGCTTTCATCGCATAATCCCTAAATCTTTCTAAGTCAGCCATAATCGTTGATTCTACAATTCTACCTAAAAATAAGTTATCCATTAACTTTCCTAACCATCCAGGAATATCATAAGCAACGCTTAAACGAACAATACTACTTCCTTGTCTATCATAAAAGCGAATGGCTCCACGATTAGGTAAACCATCCACCGATTCCCATTGTATAATTTGATGGGGAATCACTTTTAAAATCTTAGATAACCAAGTAAATTCAAAGCCACCACTGGCTAATTTCCAGCGTGATAATTCTGGATCTTCATCTAATATTTTAACTGAGTCAATCCATTTCATCCATTGTGGCATTTGTTCTAAATCTGACCATAACCCCCAAACTAATTCTATGGGAGCATCAACTTCAATTTGTACGCTATGTTCTAACCAATTAGACATTTTATATTAACACAATAATTAAACGTAGGTGGGCAATGCCCACCGTCTTTGTCATTCTAGCGAATTGTAGAAACTTGGGGGGATTTTTTCAAAGTTTCTGCTGCTTCTAAGATAACGGTTGCTGCTTGTTTACCGGAAATGGTTGCCCCTTCCATACTATCAATATAGTCTTGTTGGGTGTAACTTCCAGCTAAGAAAAAGTTAGGAATAGGAGTGGCTTGAGAAGGTCGATAAACATCCATTCCAGGGGCTTCTCTATACAAAGATTGTGCTAATTTTACCACACTATACCAAGTCATATTTAACTCCCGTGAAGAGGGAAATAGTTCGTGAACTTGTTTTAAAACGTGGTTAGCAATGTCTTCATTTTTTTCTTTAATAAAGGGATCACCTGGCGTTAAAACTAACTGTAATAATGAGCCTTCTCCTGGTTTATAATAATCTCCAGGACTACTTAAAGCCAAGTCAGAAAAGCAAGAAAAATCAGCATCGGCGGTGTATAATAAATTGTCAATTCCGGCTGCTTCTTGTAATTGTTTCCGTTGGTTTTCATCTTCTAACTCTGTTACCCAACCATCAAATCTTAATTGAACAGTTGCCACAGGAACCGCTTCTAGTTTATAGATGTTATCAAACAGAGAAAACTTACGCCAAGTATCCGGTATTAATCGTTGAATTCCAGGTACATCACAAGCACAAACATAAGCATCAGCAGTAATCGTTTCTTCTGTTTCCCCATCAGGAATAATTAATCCTGTGATTTCAATCTTATTGTTATTTTCTGTATATAAAATTTCCCTAACTCTGCGCCGCGTATGAATTTTTACCCCACGACTTTCGAGATAATTAGTGATCGGTTTATGGAGATATTCATGGGGAGAACCCTCTAACATTCTTAAGATAGAGGCTTCCGTTTTAGTGGCAAAAAAGAGGAAAATAGTTAACATACAACGGGCAGAAATATTTTCCGTATCAATGAACCCCAACGCATAGGCAATAGGGTTCCACATCCGTTGTAAACTGCCATTATTTCCCCCATGTTGGCGAAACCAGTCCGCAAAACTGATAGAATCAAGGTTACGGATGGTTTTCATCGCCCCATCAAAGTTGAGTAAACCAGGAACGAGGGGACTGGTTCCCAAAGCCAAAGAATTAGCTATTTTATCAATAGCGGAGAGTTGAGAGGTGGTAAAAAAGGCTTTTAACCCGTGTAGAGGCGCACCCACAGGGAAACGGAAGTCTAACTCTCCAATTTTACCCCCACGATTAATAAACGTATGGGTGTGTTCCTTGAGGCGTAAATTATCGATCGCCCCAACTTTTTTCATGAGAGCAAATAGATTGTAATAACAGCCAAAAAAGACGTGTAACCCCATTTCGATGTGATTTCCATCCTTATCGACCCAACTACCTACTTTTCCCCCCACAAAAGGACGAGATTCAAAGATTTCCACCTCACAACCCGCATCCACTAAATCAATGGCCGTGGCCATCCCCGCTAAACCTGCACCAACGATCGCAACTCGCATTCTTTAGTTCCTTGTCTCATTTTCTTTACATATTTTAATAGAAAACGAGCCTTTTTTTCTAAACGGGTTTAGTAGCAACAATAGTACGATGACGATGATCACTGGGTACTGTGGTTTGATACTCAAACCCTAATCTAGTTAACGCTTCTTCCACATTGAAGGTGTAATAATCATCACTGTGGGGTTCTGTACTTTTCATCAACATGAATAATGCAGGGGGTAAGTTTTGAATCACTTCTGATCTCGGGTTATTGTCAACAATACCGAGAACCCCTCCCGGACGTAAAAGACGCAACGCTTCCTTAAAAATAGCCGTTGCAGCATGACGCGGTAATTCATGGAGGACAAACTGAATGGTGATAACATCAAAGGAATTATCCGCAAAGTCCGTCTTTTCGGCTAAACCGTGTACCCATTGACTAATTTCTTGCTGTTCATCGGTGACTTTCGCCACCGCTAACATATAGGGAGATAAATCAAGTCCGATGGTGTTGATAGGATTATTTTGTCGTTGACTATAATAACGGTGCAGTGCTTTTGTCGAAACTCCCACAGAACAGCCAATATCAAGGACATCTTTGACTTCAGGCGGACTATAGGGTTCTAAAACCTGATGAAAGCTCGCTCTTAAGCGTTTTTGAGCTTCTTGCCAGGTTAAATCTTCATTTTTCCAGACTCGAAGGCCGAGAGACTGTGTCGCAGGAACCGCCTCAAACGCAGCTTTCCAGCATAAGTTACCCTCATCATACGCATGAAAAGGAACCAGATAATAGTCCGGATAAACGATATCAGGATTCATTATTTGTCCTAATAAGCTTTTAGCCGGAGATTTTTCTAAGGTTTGACAGTTTCCTTGCCAAGAAATGCCGTTTTTTTCTGCTGTGTTAATAATGACTTGTCTCGCTTGGTGAGTCATGAGGCGATAAATAGGCTTTGTTTGTATCATTAAATTGACAAAGCGCGAGAGAAGATCATTACCCGTCCAGTCAGGTTTAACTTTATCCGCCATGATATTGAGAATAAGGGTTTATGGTTTGAAGATACTTTTCACTATATCACTATCGAGTAATATTCGGGATTCTATCGAGCCAGCAAAGCAAGTGACAATCTTCCTAATTTTCCTATTCCCTCACTGACCATTTACCGATAATATGAATAATGCTGAATAAACTTAACAGTAAAATCAATTTTAGGAAATGGTAAACTCCGCCCCATTTCCTCCCCATAATGGTTAATCCAATGGGGTTGTTAGCGGTTAATTTAAAGATTAATGAACCAAGAAATATTTGAAAAAGTAAAAAGCATCGTGGTTGAACAACTCGAAGTGGCAGAGGACACAGTAACTCCCGAAGCCAACTTTGCCAATGACTTAGGGGCTGATTCCTTAGATACAGTAGAATTAGTCATGGCTTTAGAAGAGGAATTTGACATTGAAATTCCCGACGAAGCGGCTGAAAACATTGCCACAGTGCAAGCGGCTGTGGACTATATTGAAAAAGAACAGGCTTAAGCTTAAATAATAACAATTAGGTATCTTTATCCCCCCATCTCCCTTCTCAACTGCAATGTCGGGTAGATCAATCTTTTAGCAAGGGAAAATCATGACAAATTCACAATTAAAGCGAGTAGTGGTAACTGGGTTAGGTGCGATCACCCCCATCGGCAATACCTTAACAGACTATTGGCAAGGGTTAATGAGTGGACAAAGTGGGATCACCGAAATTACCCATTTTGACCCGTCTAAACACGCTTGTCGCATTGCTGGTGAAGTGAAAGGATTTGATCCCCATGAGTACCTAGATCGCAAAGAAGCAAAACGGATGGATCGTTTTGCTCAATTTGGAGTCGCAGCCAGCTTACAAGCCTTAGCGGACTCTAAGTTAGTGATTAACGATCTCAATGCCGAACAAATTGGCGTCATCATTGGGACAGGAGTGGGGGGAATCAAAGTCCTCGAAGATCAACAAGAAGTTTATTTAAACCGAGGTCCAAGTCGTTGTAGTCCTTTTATGATTCCCATGATGATTGGCAATATGGCCTCAGGGCTAACGGCGATCCAAACCGGAGCTAAAGGTCCCAATACCTGTACGGTTACGGCTTGTGCGGCGGGATCTAATGCCATCGGTGATGCCTTTCGTCTGGTGCAACGGGGTTACGCTAAAGCCATGTTTTGTGGCGGAAGTGAAGCAGCCGTCACCCCCTTATCTTTGGCTGGGTTTGCTTCCGCCAGAGCCTTATCAACCCGTAATGATGATCCTCAACGAGCCAGTCGTCCCTTTGATAAGGATCGAGATGGTTTTGTTATGGGAGAAGGCTCAGGTATCTTAATTCTGGAAGAATTAGAACACGCCTTGGAACGGGGGGCAAAAATTTATGCAGAAATCGTGGGTTATGCCATGACTTGTGATGCCTATCATATGACGGCACCAGTTCCCGATGGTGCTGGTGCCACCCGAGCCATGGAATTAGCCCTAAAAGATGGGGGAATTTCCCCTGAAGCCGTTAGTTATATTAATGCTCACGGAACCAGTACCGCAGCCAACGATGTCACCGAAACCAAAGCCATCAAAAAGGCGTTAGGGGATCACGCTTATCGTATTGCGGTGAGTTCTACCAAATCGATGACCGGTCATTTATTGGGGGGATCAGGAGGGATCGAAGCAGTGGCTACGGCCATGGCGATGGCCAATGATCGCATTCCCCCAACCCTCAATTTAGATAATCCTGATCCTGAGTGCGATCTTGATTATGTCCCTTACGAAAGTCGTGCCTTAGAAATTGAGGTGGCTTTATCGAACTCCTTTGGGTTTGGTGGCCATAATGTAACCTTAGCGTTTAAAAAATATCGTTAATTGATTCATTGGTTAGTGGGATTTTCCACTTGCTCAAGTAACTGTTGTAATTCTTCTCCTTCTATGACCTCAACAGTTAATAATTGTTGGGCAATTTTTTCGAGAAGATCGCGATTATGATTGAGAATGGATAACGCTTGTTGGTGGCCAGAATCGACAATTTGCTTAACTTCTTCGTCGATCGCTTTTGCGGTTTCTTCACTCACCAAACGACGAGGGTTAAGACCACCCCCCAAAAAATTAGCCTGTTGTCGTTTTTCATAGGCTAACGGTCCGAGTACCTTACTCATTCCATAAGCAGTTACCATCTGTTCAGCAATATCTGTGGCCTTTTGTAAATCTCCAGACGCTCCATTGGTAACGCTACCAAAGATGATTTCTTCTGCAGCCCGTCCCCCTAATAACATAGCGATTTGTTGCCGAAATTCTGTATCACTCGTTAAAAAACGGTCTTCGGTGGGCATTTTCAAGGTGTAACCCAAGGCCGATAACCCCCTAGGGACAATGGAAATTTTAGCCACTTTTCCCCCGCCTGGCATGACAGCCCCGATCAAAGCGTGGCCCACTTCGTGATAAGCGACCACTTTCTTTTCCTGATCCCCTAACACACGGCTTTTCTTCTCCAAACCCGCCACAACCCGCTCGATCGCTTCTTTAAAGTCCCCTTGGGTTACATATTCCCGTTGGTTTCTCGCTGCTAACAAGGCCGCTTCATTCACCAAGTTAGCTAAGTCAGCACCAGCAAAGCCTGGAGTATGGGTAGCAATATCTTTGAGGTTAATATCGGGGTCAATTTCTACCCGTTGGGCGTATATTTCTAAAATAGCGAGTCTTCCGGCCAGATCCGGGCGATCCACCAACACTTGACGGTCAAACCGCCCCGGTCGTAACAGGGCTGGATCGAGGGTTTCCGGGCGATTGGTAGCGGCTAAAACGATGACTGTGGCATCCCCCACCGCAAAGCCATCCATCTCGGTTAGCAGTTGGTTTAAGGTCTGTTCTCGTTCATCGTTACTACCACTGAGGCCATTCCCTCCACTCCGAGACTTGCCAATGGCATCTAATTCATCGATAAAAATGATACAGGGGGCTTGTTTTTTGGCCTGATCAAATAAATCTCTCACTCTGGCCGCGCCGGTTCCGACGAATAATTCCACAAATTCCGAGGCGGAGATGCTAAAAAAGGTCACATCGGCTTCCCCGGCAACCGCTTTGGCTAACAAGGTTTTTCCTGTTCCTGGAGGTCCCACTAATAACACCCCTTTGGGGATACGGGCCCCAATACGACTAAAGCGATCGGGGTTTTTGAGAAATTCTACAATTTCCACTAATTCGGTTTTTGCTTCTTCGGCCCCGGCCACATCGGCAAAGGTAATTTTTGCTGTTTCCCCTTCTACATATACTTTAGCTTTACTTTTACTAAAGGCCAACGATCCCCGATCTTCATTGCGGTATAGCAGGAATTGCATGGCTAACACTAAGATTAAAGGGGGAATAACCCAAGCCAGAAGGGTACTCACCCAGCTATTTTCAGGCGGTGGGGCTGCTTCAAAAATGATACCTTTTTCTTTGAGTAGGGTGGGTAAATTGGGATCATTGATGGGAATAGTAGCTAAAACGGGTCCGACATTGGCTGAAGGCTTGACTTGAGAGGGGGTTGAAGCGGTTGGCCCGTGGAGGGGGTTACTGGAGACATTCGGGTTGTCTAAAGGGGTTTCTGGAAGGGGTAATAAGTCCTCTGAGGGAGAAAGAACAGATAGGGATTTAAGTTGATAGAGGATTAAACGGTTGCCTATCTTAACTCTGGCTATCTTATCATCTTCGACTTTTTCTAGGAATGCGCTATAGGGTTCGATGGGAACTTCGTTATCAGAACGATTGGTATAGTAATAAATGAGATAGATGAGGAAGATTACCCCAACTCCCATTAAAAGCAAACTACCGAGAGGGGGAAGACGTAAAAAGCGAGAGTTATTTTTGAGTCCCATTGGTATCGGCCACCATATCCCAAACACTATGACTATCTTATAGGGTAGCAGTTTGATCAGGGGTTAGGGAATCATAGCAGTTTTCAATTGGGTGTGGGAGTGTGGGGAGTGTGGGGGAGAATTTTTATTATTTTATGGCTTAAACAATGTAGCATTAACTATGTCAATTCTGGAGATTATTTTCATTGTCTAAAAGTTCCTGTAATTGTGGTATTAAGGGCGGTAAATCTTCTTCAATTCTTGCCCAAACTGTCATCAAAAATAATAATTAAATCATAGAGAACTGATTTAACGATTGTTTGATTCTCGATAAACGCTTCAAAGGTCATTTCTTGAGTTCATTCGTTAATTTCCGAAATAGAGTCTAAGATATCTTGGATACGTAGTGGCCACTCTCTAGAAGGCATTGATTACATCCTTTGATACAGGTTCTCGTAAGTGTTCTCTTAAAGCATCTTCTGTTCCTAAATCAACCGAACAGCCTAAAATATCTTCTAAATAATGCTGGACTCGAAACAATTGAAAGAAACCACCTTGACGATTAAATTCTACTAAGAAGTCTACATCACTATCTGGACCAGCTTCATCCCTTGCCACTGAACCAAATAGGGACAAAGATTTTACGCCCAATTTTTCTAACGCTTCTCGATGTTCAGCAATAATTCTAAGAACTTGATCTCTTTTCATTGGTGTTACCTTTAAAAGAATTTATATTTACAGTTCAAGTCTTCTGTCGATTATTATAGCTATTATCACATATCCGTGTCGAGTAGAGTCAATATAGAAACATCAGTTTAGCTAAATTAAAAATTTCTTTTTAACTTAATTGTTCCAATCTCTTGATTAAGCGATAAAATAAAACTGAGATGTCAAATGTAGAACTTATCTATTACTACTTTAATTATGTCTGAGTCCAATTCTTTAGCTAACCGTTATCAACAACTCATTGATTCTATTGTGGACATTACCCTCCAGGGAAAAATTAGATCCAAAGAACAAGTTTATCGGATGCTCTTAAAAGAAATTGAGTCAGGAACCGGGGAAATTTTTGAGCGTATTCTGGATGAAAATATCCAAAAAACAACGGCACAGCTAGAGAAAAAATTAAAAGCAACTCGTATTCTAAGAGCATTACAAACTATTCAAGGAGAATGGGGACGCTGGCAAAAAGAAAATCAAAATGAGCAAACAATTACTTTAGCTTTAGAACAAATAAAAAATGCGGAATCCCCCCATCTATTAGCTGCTTTTTTACCCTATTTAGATCAGAGTAATAATAATAGTTTCAATCGAGAACAATTACAAAAACTATCCCAATCTCTTAAAGACATGAGTGAAGGGTTAGAAATCTTAGAATTAGCCAATGGTATTCAAGATGGATTAGCCGAATTTTCTTGTTTAGAACCTGAGTTAATTACTTGGATTTATGAACAAAATCAAAGTACATTAGGGTTCGGTTCAGAAAAACAAGGACCTTGGCCATGGTGGGAGAAAAAAACCAGTTTACCTTTAGCAAAAATGTTGTTTAAACTGTTAACTAACAATGAAGCCATTAGGGAATTATCCGATAAAAGTTATCAAGTTGAATTAAGAGCATGGGTTGAGTTGATTTTAGTGTTACACTTCCTAGAAAGAGGTTTAGTTAAATGGTTTGATGAACAACCTTATAATGCTAAATTTGGTCAACGGTTATCCTACAGTACCTTATTAATATTCTCCGTTATTTTTGCTCAACTTTCTCAAGGATTTACAGGAAAAAATAGTAACTTAAGAGAAGGTTACTTTTTAATGATGTTACAATCATTGCGACAGTTAACTAAGCGGAAAGATTTTCCTCTATATGGAGGCATCTTTGCTTCTTTTTCAGGAGAAAATTTGCGGGATACGTTAACTTATTTTGATGATCCGTTAAAGGAAGTAGAAAGAACCCAAGAAAAAGCAAGAATCTTGACTTTGTTAGCCTATTCTCAACTAACATTAGGAAATTACAAACAAGCAAAACAATTTCATCTAGAAGCCTTAGAAATTGCTCAAGAAGCCTTAGATAAACCTTGTGAAATCGCGAACTTTAATCATCTTAGCCGCATTTGTATCTACGAAAAAGATTACGATCAAGCTATTAATTACAGTCAAAGAGCCTTAATGTTTGCTCGTCAAGTAGGAGATAAACTAGGGGAAGCCAATGGATTAATCAACGTAGGTTATAGCGAAGTATTTAGGGCAAAAGAACTGGAAACAATGACCCCAGAAATTTACGAATCTGCTATTAGATATCTAGAACAAGGGGCAACCTTAGCTGAAAGATTAGAAGACTATCAAAGTCAAGCCCTCGCTTACAACAGTTTAGGCATTGCTTATGTCATTTTATCTCAACCTTCTGCTGCTATTACTGCTTTAGAAAAAGGCATTAAAATGGCTTTAAATTCTGGCAATACTTATTTACAAGGGTTAAACTTTACCTACTTAGCAGAAGCTTATTATACATTAGAAGATTTATCTAAAACCATCTATTATGGATGTTTAGGAATGTATCTACTCCATCAAATTGACTCCACTGAATATCGACAAGCTGCCGGGTTATTAACCATTATCAAAGGTAAAATAACCGATAAAGAATTCAATACACTACTTGAACAAAATCGACCCCAAATTATTAAATTCATTGGTGTGGATGGTTATGACGAATTACCCAAATTATTACAAGACTATCAGGCCGGATAATATGGGATTTTAATTCTATATTTATCTTCATCTCCCTTGACTTCTGAAGAGACATAAGATAAGGTTTCGTCAGTAAACCGTCTTACTCCTATTAGCACGTTCCTAAATTACTTGCTATACCTTTGAGTAAACAAGTGAGGTAGTGAAGGAAAAACTAAAACTATGCGCTTAACTCGTTCTTGGCTCCCAACTTTGGCTATTTTTGCCGCTACATCCTTAATTGGAGTGCATCCTAGTTTCGGTAACGAATTAAAACCCCTTCTTGAGAATACTGAAGCAACTTCTGTCCAAGACCAACCCATTGAGATTTATGTCCCACCTCCAGAAAATAATACCTCTGGAACCTGTGCAGCCTTAATTAAACCTATCCTAGATAATATCATCAGTCCCTACGGAAAACACTGGGGAATTTTAGTTGAAAAACTAGACGATGGGACTGTTTTATACACTCACAATGCAGACAGACATTTTATCCCTGCTTCCAATAACAAAATTTTTACCACCGCGGCCGCTTTACAATTAAGAACCCCTCAATCCAAAATTGGCTCAAAGTCTCTACAATCTTGGGTTAATGTTACCAATATTAGAAGCAATAACTATTATGCGGATACGCTCTTACGTCACATTGGAGGACAACAAGCTGCCAAAAACGCTTTGGCTAAATTAGGAGTTGACCCCAGTGATTTTCGTCAAGTGGATGGTTCCGGGTTATCCCGTCGTAATGTGGCCACCCCTCGCTCGTTAATCACGACTCTAAGAGCTATGTACTATACCCCTCAACGGGATGTATTTTATAGTTCTTTACCCGTTGCTGGGGTTACAGGAACCCTTCGCAACCGAATGAAAGGAACCCCCGCACAGGGAACCGTTTATGCCAAGACTGGTACCTTACGGGGAGTGAGGTCCCTGTCGGGTTACATGAAGCATCCTCACTTCGGTATGGTGGTATTTAGTATTTTAGCGAATAATCCTAATGTATCTGGTTCCTCTTTGATCTATTCGATTGATAAAATTGTGCTACAATTGAGTAGTGTTCGTCCCTGTGACTCATAAAAACTCAGGGGATAAGTTGCTAATGATTATCAATAAGCAAGAATAGTTGCAAATTGCTCTTCAGAAAGATTATCATAATCAATTAATAGAATTCGCATAGAGCAATTTGTTATGTCTCCCTACACAGCTAACTCCCTAAAAGCTGAATTAAATGCCAGAGGTTGGCGTTTGACTCCACAAAGGGAAAAGATCCTCCAAGTCTTCCAAAACCTCCCACGGGGGAATCATTTAAGTGCTGAGGAGTTGTTTGAACTATTAGAGGAGCGAGGAGAAACGATTAGTTTATCAACCATTTACCGTAGTGTTAAGTTAATGTCTCGTATGGGAATTTTGCGAGAGTTAGAATTAGCAGAAGGTCATAAGCATTATGAATTAAATCATCCCCATCCAAACCATCATCATCATATGGTTTGTATTCAATGCAATCGAACCCTTGAATTTAAAAATGATTCTATCCTCAAACATAGTTTAAAACAATGTGAAAAAGAGGGGTTTCAATTAATCGATTGTCAACTAACGGTAATGACCATTTGTCCCGAAGCAATTCGTATGGGTTGGCCTTCTTCTCTTCCTAGTAATTGGATTTGTACTCGTGCTATTTCTGATGAACATTCCCATGATTCGACCCATAATGATCATGAATCAGAATAAAAATGCCTGTAAGTAACAAAATTTCAAATCATTATTTAACAATGAAACACACGTGTACAGATTATATCCCCCGATCAATTATCAGGAAATATAACTAAGTTTAACTCCTCCAACGTAAAATTCTTGGTTCCACAGGATTTTTGAAGGGTCTATTTTCTGCTTGAGCCTTTTGATATTCTTGTTTAAGGCGAAAATACCATTTAGCCTGGGTATCTGCATCATCAATTAACATTAAAGGAGGATCATAGACCAAACCTTCTTGTTGTTGAATGACCACATCCCGGTCTTGTGCCAAAAATTTACGGGTTAAGAGACTTAATAGGGGTTTAAATAACCCCATCCAAGGAATTGTCCAATAAATGCTCTGAAACGCGATACATTGTGTCTCATCAATAGGGGTTATGGTGGTTAATAAACAAGCAGAATAGCGATCGCCTCTGAGGATTTCTGTCCTCACACTGGGTAATTCAAACACAATTTCAATAGACACCTTATTCCCCAAAATCTTATAAGGCCGCGCACTCACCGGCATATCGTAGGGAACTAGACGAAACCCTTGAGAAACCGGTTCGTATTGCTTTTCCTTCACTCGAAACCGACGAGGACCACTTCGCCACCACCAGGAACTATGAACATACGGACCGTGTGCAGGATCCATTAATCCGATAATAGCCTGGTCTATATGGCAGGCAAAATCAATGGTTTCTGAGATTCCTGGCTCAACTTTACCAAAGTCAGGAATAGTAGGGACAGGAGGAATACTGGTCGGCTCAATTTCTTTTTTGCTATCTTCTGGAAAATAGACCCAAATATTCCCTTGCACCTCCCGACAGGGGTAAGTTTTGACCCGAATACGACTAATATCTAAGTCATCATGCTCTGTTAAAGAGGGAATTTCCTGACAACGACCATCTTCGGTGCTAAACTTCCAACCGTGATAACAGCAACAGACATCTTTTCCCTCCATCCATCCATATTGGAGGGGAATACCTCGGTGGGGACAAATATCACGCATGGCGAACACTTCCCCGTCTTGGTGTCGTCCCACCAAAACCGGTTCTCCTAGCATTTTCCTATGCACCATTTTACCGGGTTTGAGGTCTTTCCCCGGTAAGGCAACATACCAACAGTTACGCAATAGGGTAGTCATGGCGCAATCTCCCTCCTTTCAACCTCGTTGACGCAATGGCCAGCTATTTTGTGCCAGTCAAGCCAGTCAGATTTAGCTCGCATTTTATCGTAACATTTTTAAGCTTTCACTATCAGTAGCCAAGATTTATGTCTATGGACAATGTTTATTGTATAATCAATAATCAACTGGTTTCATATTATTGTTTTTTATTCTTGAATTAGATATGAATAGAATTAATCAAATGCCTAAATTTAGTTGGAGAAATATTAAAAATGCTTACTATTTATATCGATTTAAACATCGTATTTTGCAAGAACTGAGTCAACGAGAATTAATTTTAGTTCACCAAATGGGAAAAGTCGGATCATCAACGATTTATAAATCCCTAAAACACCTTAATTTATCTATTCCTATTTATCATACTCATATTTTAGATCCTAAAATTTTAGAAGATTTAAAAAGAGATATTAACCTTCATCCTCATCTGAATCAAAGACAAAGAATCATCACAGAGTTATGTCTTCATGAACAAATTAAAAAAGGGTTAGACCAGAAAAAGTGGAAGATCATCACATTGGTTAGAGATCCCATATCTAAAAATATTTCTAGCTTTTTTGAAAATTTAAGTAATCCTTTTTTTTATAGAAATGGAACGATTGAAAATCAAGATTTAGATGAGTTAATTCAACAATTTTTAGATAATTTCCATCATCAATGGGTCTTGAATTGGTTCGACAGAAATATCAAAAATATATTTAACATTGATGTATTTAGTCAAGAATTCCCTAAAGATCAGGGGTACAAAATTTTCACAAGAGAAAATGTTGAAGTTCTATTAATCAGAACAGAAGATATTGATTCTAAAATTGAAGAAGCGATGAAAAAATTCATGAACTTAGAAGATTTTAATTTGATAAATGCTAATATTGCTAAGAAGAAGAAATACGCTAAAAAATATAAAAAATTTCAGCAAATTATTAATTTACCTGAATCTTACATAGATGAAATGTATAATTCCAAGTATGCACAACACTTTTATAGTGAAGAAGAAATTGAAAGATTGAAAGCCAAGTGGCTAAAAAAAGTTTAAAATGTTTTTGGTGTTTTCAACAGTATCTCTACGAAAGCATCCCCAAATTTTTAATTTTTCTTAAGTCAATCTTGAGGAAGGTGATTAATTATTGCTCGACAATATTCAATTAATTCCTCAACTTTTCCTTGTACCTTTTCTAATCTCTTTTTTGTTGTCTCACCCTGACGGGAAGACCCTAAAAATAGTAACTCAGTTCCCAACAATCTTAAATTTTTATAAATTTCTGTTTGTGCTGAGCGTAACAAGGAAATCGCGCTACAATCTAACTCATCTAGACTGATGCTGAGAATCTGATCCTGAAAAATAGTTTGTGTCTGCTCATAAATCGTTGTTATGGCTATCATATCCCTGTCCTCAGCTATAACGAGCTTTTGGAGTTCTAAGAGCTTCACTAATAGCTCTTCATAGGACTGATGATAAAATTTCAGTAACATAGGACACCATATTGCGTTAGAATTTGTAAATTAATATTAAACTTTCTCAGTGACTTTAACGAATCTGAATCTGTCCTTAAACTGAAATTATTAAAAGATGTCCTCTCTTTTGATAGTTAGGACAAATCTGATGGTAAAAACAGGGTAGAACCAAGACAAAGTTAACGGTTCCCTTAACCTTCCCCATCAGAGAAGCATCGGCGTTTACTTTACTTATTACCACCGTTCCTTATATCCATCCTTCTTCTTTCGACTCCTAGCCTAATCCTCCTATGAACGCAGTTACTTTCCCTGACAGCAAACCCCTTGATCTCATCCTTCCTGACTGGTTAAACCAGTGCTTGATCTCCCATAAGTTAGACCAAACCAATTCGGATCTAGACCTGATTTGTCGCGCCTTTAATTTTGCTTACCAACTCCACGAAGGACAAACTCGTAAGTCAGGGGAACCCTATATTGCCCATCCCGTAGCTGTTGCTGGTATCCTAAGAGACTTAGGAGGAGACAAAGCCATGATTGCGGCTGGTTTCCTTCATGATGTGGTAGAAGATACAGCTGTTACCGTAGAAGAAATCGAAAAAATGTTTGGTGAAGAAGTCGCCCTATTAGTCGAAGGGGTAACCAAACTCTCAAAATTTAACTTTTCTAACAAAACCGAACAACAGGCCGAAAACTTTCGACGGATGTTTTTAGCCATGGCCCGGGATATTCGTGTCATTGTGGTTAAATTAGCCGATCGCCTCCACAATATGCGAACCCTCGACCCCCTCAGACCAGACAAACAAAAACGGATTGCCCTCGAAACCAAAGAAATTTTTGCTCCCTTAGCTAACCGGTTAGGAATTTGGCGGGTGAAATGGGAATTAGAAGATTTATCTTTTAAATACCTAGAATCAGAAGACTATCGAGATATTCAAAATCTCGTCTCAGAAAAACGCATCGATCGCGAAACCCGCATCGAAACGGTTAAAAGTATTTTACAAAAACGACTGGACGAAATGGGGATCGAAGTCCTAGAGTTACAAGGACGGCCGAAGCATCTCTATGGGATTTATTCCAAAATGCAGCGTCAAAATAAAGGATTTCATGAAATCTACGATCTCGCTGCCTTACGAATCATCGTTCAAAGCAACGAAGAATGTTATCGAGCTTTGGCAGTGGTTCATGATATCTTTAAACCCATGCCAGGCCGCTTCAAAGACTACATTGGACTTCCGAAACCTAACCGTTATCAATCCCTACACACAACGGTGGTGGGACTCAATGGCCGTCCCCTAGAAATTCAAATCCGTACCCTGGAAATGCACCATATCGCTGAATATGGGATTGCAGCCCACTGGAAATATAAAGAAAGTGGAGGGTCTAATAATAGTCATCTTTCCTCAGAAGACGAAAAATTTACCTGGTTACGGCAACTCCTGGACTGGCAAAATGACCTCAAAGACGACCAAGAATACGTAGACAACCTCAAAGAAAATCTCTTTGATGACGATGTTTATGTCTTTACTCCCAATGGGGACGTGATCGCCCTCTCCAGAGGGGCCACACCGGTAGACTTCGCCTATCGCATCCACACAGAAGTGGGAAACCACATGAAAGGGGCGAGAATTAATGGTAAATGGTCGGTATTAGACCAACCCTTACATAACGGGGATATTGTAGAAATTATTACGCAAAAGAACTGTCATCCGAGTATCGATTGGTTGAACTTTGTGGCTACTCCCACAGCCCGCAACCGCATCCGTCAATGGTATAAGCGATCGCGTCGGGAAGAAAATATGGCTAGGGGTCGGGATATTTTAGAGAAGGAACTCGGCAAAAATGGCTTTGAAGCCCTCCTAAAGTCTGATCCCATGTTAACAGTCGCCCAAAAGTGTAATTACCACTCAGTGGATGATTTATTAGCGGGTTTGGGTTACGGAGGCATTACCCTTAACCAAGTGGTAAACCGAGTACGAGAAGTGACAGTAACTCACCAAAAAGAAGATGTCTCTGAGATCATTTTACCCAGTGCCTCCCCTTCCCCCTCCTGTCCCACGAAACCCAATAAGTCCCCCATTTTAGGAGTGGAAGGACTGGTTTATCATATCGCGGGCTGTTGTAAACCCTTACCTGGAGAACCCATTATTGGAGTGGTAACACGGGGCAACCGAGGCATTTCTATCCATACCCAAAGCTGTTCTAATATTGAGACGGTCCCAGGAGAACGATTTATCCCCGTAAGATGGAATCCCGTTGACGGCAAAGGCTGTGTGGCAACCTATCCGGTGGATGTGCAGATCGAAGCCTTAGACCGAGTTGGGGTTCTCAAAGACATTTTATTGCGGGTGAGTGATCATCATGTCAATGTCTGTAACGCCGGGGTGAAAACCGGACGCAATAAACCAGCCATTATTAATTTACGCATCGAAATCCGCGATCGCCAACAGTTAGATTATGTCATGAATAGTATTAGTAATATGAGCGATGTGCTGAATATTCATCGGGTTAACGGCGTTGATTTTTAAACGTTGAAAGGCAATCATTATGGTTAATGCTTTCGAGATCAAGCTTGAATCTTTCAAACTGACAGATGAACAGTTTTATCAACTCTGTCAAGATAATCGGGATCTTCGGTTTGAAAGAAATAGCAATGGAGATATGATGATTATGCCCCCAACAGGAGGAGAAACCAGTCATAGAAACCTAAAAATTATACAGCAATTGGGAATATGGACAGATGAAAATAATACAGGGATCGCTTTTGATTCTTCGGGGGGGTTTAAGCTTCCTAATGGTGCCAATCGATCCCCCGATGCGGCTTGGATACCGAGAGAAAAGTGGGAAAATTTAACCTTAGAAGAACGTCAAAGGTTTCTGCCTTTATGTCCTGATTTTGTCATAGAATTACGCTCTCCTAGTGATAATTTAAAGTCGTTACAAAAAAAGATGCAAGAATATGTAGAAAATGGGACAAAGTTAGGGTGGTTAATTAATCCCCAAGAGAAACAAGTTGAAATTTATAAACAAGGAAAACCAATAGAAATATTAGATAATCCTCAGATATTATCAGGAGAAGATATACTACCTAATTTTATCTTAAACTTGAAAAAAATTTGGTGATCTGTGTTGGGAGTTCAGAGAATGGTTGTACCGTATAATTGTAATTGATTGGGATTAGTTAATGTTATGAAAAAGGTACAAATCTACACAGATGGGGCTTGTTCTGGCAACCCTGGAAACGGCGGTTACGGCATTATTTTAGCCTACAATGAACACCGCAAAGAACTGTCAGGAGGGTATCGTTTAACCACCAATAATCGGATGGAAATGATGGCCGCTATTGTTGGTCTAGAATCTTTAAAAACCCCCTGCGATGTTACTTTATATACGGATTCTCGTTACTTAGTGGATGCTGTAACCAAAGGATGGGCCAAAAAATGGCAAGCAAACGGTTGGAAACGGAATCAAAAAGAAATGGCCAAAAATCCTGATTTATGGCAGAAATTATTGGATTTGTGTGAACAACATGACATAGAATTTGTCTGGGTTAAAGGTCATGCGGGACACCCCGAAAATGAACGCTGCGATCGCTTAGCAGTGGCCGCTTCTCAACAACCAGAATTATCCATTGATGAAGTTTATGAACAGCAATGTTAAGCTATTTAACGATTTCTTAAGAAAATGTTGCATTAATCCATAAATTTTAATAGATAACCACTGAAAGCAATTCTCTTCCTTGTACAATGGAATAGAGAAGATTGGAAGAAACTTATGAACGATAATGCGACCTCTACTCAGCGTAACGCTGATAAAGTAGAAATCTCTATTAATATTGATGCAGAAGTTCTAGAACAACTGAAACACCTGACAAATGATCCTAGTCGCATTATTGAAACCGCGATTAAGCAATGGTTAAATGGAGAACGGAACAGAGATGATGATTTGACGCGCACGTTTCGCCGTAACCCTCCTTTACCACCGCGAGGAGAATGGAACGATTAAAGGTTTTTGTGTTTGTGATAGTTTTGATGAACAAGAACTTATTTAGGGCGCAATTTTTGCGCCTCTTAACTTCTAATAATGATAAAAACGTCTGAAAAAATTTACAGTTTTGAAGATTATTGTCACTATCAAGATGATAGTGAGAACCGCTATGAATTAGTTGATGGTCAATTATTATTGATGAATCCTCCAACGGTTCGACATTTTTTATTAGCTAAATTTTTAGAGAAAAATTTTGATCAATTCATTGAAAAAAATGCTTTACCTTTGCTCTGTTTTCGGGAAGCTGGAGTGAGGACAGGATGGCGTAAATCTCGCTTACCAGATATTTTTATTACCAGTCAAGAAGCTGCTTTAGAATTGTTAGATAAATCTGCTATTTTTCAAATTCCACCGATATTAATTGTAGAAATTGTTAGTCCAGAATCTGTAACTAGAGATTATCGTTATAAACGCTCAGAATATGCTGCATTAGGGGTTTCTGAATATTGGATTGTTGATCCTAATGATGAGAAGATAAGCATTCTTTTATTAGAAGAAGGATTATATGAAGAAACGGTTTATCATTTCTCAGATAAGTTGGTCTCTCGTCTGTTTCCTAATTTAGATTTAACTGTTGAAGAAGTTCTAATTTCTGGTAATTTAACGCAATAATTCTAATCCAATAGACAAAAAGGAATATCTGTCTAAGAAAATGATCGCCTCTCATTTTCAGAAAAGCGATCGCTTAGCAATACTATTAAATAGTCAGTTTGTGCAAAATTGATCTCAAAGTCAAAAGAAAATCTTAAGATGGTAAGGTGGGCAAGTCAAAGACTTATCTAAACTAACTTCATCCTTGGAAACCTTGCCCACCCCACAAAACTCATTGTTATTATTTCTTTAGGGACAGTCTCCTAGATTCTTGTTCCGCTATATAAAACTTACTCAAATCTACTCATCACGCTTAAAGTCTGATGGTAAGATGATTTGAGTCTATTTTACTTCCTGCTTCAGCCAAGGGAGTCGGCCCCCCTCGCGCGTTCCCTTGCGCCGTACGACGGCGCGGGGTCGCTCGTCTTGTCCACAGGCGTAACTTCGGCCATAGCT